>CBDUXW010000289.1:0-4911 GCA_965371275.1 uncultured bacterium
CACCCGCCTCGCCCGCCGCCCACGAGGTGCCGGCGGATATCCTCGTGCAGGCGTTCGTCAAACCCGAGGGCCGCTACCTGCGCTTGATCGTACGGGTGCCGATGGAGGCCATGCGCGACCTGCGGATCCCGGAGCGCGGGGCGGGCTACCTGGACATCCCCAATGCCGACCCGGTGCTGCGGGACGCGGCCTTTTTGTGGATTGCCAACAACATCAAGCTGTTCGAGAACAGCGTTCGGCTGGAAAACGAGCGCGTCGTTGCGGTACGCGCTTCGCTGCCGTCGGATCGGTCGTTCTCGAGCTATGAGAGCGCCTTGGCGCACGTCCACAGCCCACCGTTGCCGGACGACACCGAGATTCCCTGGCAGCAGGCGCTGCTCGACATCGTCTTCGAGTATCCGATCGCCTCCGATGAGTCCGACTTTTCGATCGACCCGTCGTTGGCGCTGCTCGGGATGCGAACGACCACCGTACTGCGCTTCATCACGCCCGAGGGCGCCGACCGCGCCTACCAATACGCCGGCAACCCGGGGCTCGTGCGGCTCGATCCCCGCTGGCACCATGCGGCGCTACGCTTCGTATCGCTCGGCTTTTTTCACATACTCGACGGTATCGATCACCTGCTGTTTCTGCTCTGCCTGGTGCTTCCGGTGCGACGCTTCCGGCAGCTGGTGCCGATTGTTACTTCGTTCACGGTGGCGCACTCGATTACCCTGATCGCCGCGGCGTTCGGGTTGGCGCCGCGGGCGCTGTGGTTTCCACCGCTCATTGAAACGTTGATCGCCCTGTCGATCGTGTACATGGCGTTCGAGAACATCGTCGGCGCCAACCTGCAGCGCCGCTGGATGCTCGCCTTCGCCTTCGGCCTGGTGCATGGGTTCGGGTTTTCGTTCGCCCTCGGCGAGACATTGCAGTTTGCGGGCGCGCACCTGCTTACCTCGCTGTTGTCGTTCAACTTCGGCGTGGAGCTGGGGCAGCTACTGGTGGTGTTCCTGGCGATTCCGGTGCTGGAATGGATGTTCCGCAACGTCGTCGCCGAGCGGATGGGCACCATTCTGCTGTCGGCGATGGTCGCCCACAGCGCCTGGCACTGGATGAGCGAGCGCGGCGGCCAGCTCCGTCAGTATCGCTTTCAGTGGCCGGCGCTCGACGTGGTGTTCTGGGTGGCGGCAATGCGCTGGGCCATGTTGATGCTCATTCTCGGTGGCGCGATGTGGCTGCTGTTCGGTTTGTACGCGCGGTTCGGTGAGGTGCAGCCGGGCGCCGAAGCGTCGGCAGTCGCCGACGAGTAGCGGACCTTGCCGGGGTTCCGTGGACCCGGGACGGTACTACCGCTAGGATTCCGTATCCGGAATCCATTTCGCAGAGGGTCTCTCCAGGAGGTCGGCAATGTCGCGAGCACGCCGTGTCGGAATCACGATGTTCGTAGCCTTGGCAGTAGCTGCCACCGTGGCGATGGCAGGCGCTCAGAACAGCGCGCCCAACCCGTATCGGACGGTCGAGGGCGTGTGGGGCAAGTTCCCCGGCGGCCGCACCTGGGGTGCCACCAGCGCCGTGTACCCGGCGCGCGACGGCAGCGGCGATATCTGGGTCGGCGAGCGCTGTGGCGCCAATATGTGCGGCGACCAGCCCGACATCGATCCGATTCTGCGCTTCGATGTCGACGGCAATCTGCTGACGAGCTTCGGCGCCGGCCAGGTCGTGTGGCCGCACGGCATGTTCGTCGACGCCGACGACAACGTGTGGGTTGCCGACGCCGTCGGCTTCGGCCGCAACCCGCGCCCCGACATGGGTCACGTCGTCTTGAAGTTCAGCCCGACGGGCGAGCTGTTGCTGACGCTCGGACAGCCGGGCGTCGTCGGTGACGGTCCGGATACGTTCAACAAGCCCTCCGACGTGTTGGTCGCCCCGGACGGCAGTATTTTCGTCGTCGACGGCCACGATGCCGGCGGCAACAATCGCGTCGTCAAGTTCCGCAGTGACGGTACGTTCATCAAGGAGTGGGGAAAGACGGGTGCCGAAGCCGGCGAATTTCGCGACCCGCATGCCCTGGCGCTCGACTCGCAAGGTCGCCTGTATGTCGGCGACCGGGCCAACAGCCGCATCCAGATCTTCGACCAGGAGGGCGAGCATCTGGCCACCTGGACGCAGTTCGGTCGTCCGAGCGGCTTGTTCATCGACGCCAATGACATCTTGTACTCGGCCGACTCCGAGTCCAACGCGCGTCGTAACCCGGGCTGGAAGCGCGGCATCCGCATCGGCAGCGTCACCGACGGGTTTGTACGAGGATTCGTTCCCGATCCCGAGCCCGACCAGGACAACGCCGGCACCAGCGCCGCCGAGGGTGTGGCGGTGGACCCGGCCGGCAACATCTACGGCGCCGAGGTCGGCCCGCGGATGCTGCGCAAGTACGTGAGGCGTTAGCAGGCCACGGCCTGCTGAGCGGACATGGTGATGCGGGGCACGACGTGACCAGGCTACTGATATTGACGCTGGTGCTCGGCGCATCCGGTGCGGCCGCCAACGACGACCTCAAGGCGCCGCCGCCGTTCGATTTCGATGGCGGCCGACATGCGGTGTTCGTGGACTTCCAGGTAGCGACCTACGAGCTCGTCTTCGACTACGAGGAGGAGCGTGCCCGAGTCGTCACGACCATCGATTTCCTGCAACCGAGTGAAGGTTTTCCGCTGTTCGACCTCGTTCCCGAGACGATCGCTGTGGCGACGCTCGATGCGCACCCTGTCGAAATCGACACCGTGGACGCTCCCGACGGCGTGTCCCGCTTCCGCGTTGTCATGGCGGCAACCGCGGCCGGGCCGCACCGACTCGTTCTGACGTCGAGCTTCGAGCGCGGCGTGCGGGCCCGAAACGAGGGCATCAGCGCCGGCTTGTTCGTCAACGACTGGGACGACCGCAGCTTCCTGGAGCTGTACGTGCCGTCGAATCTCGAGTACGACAGCTATCGCATGACGTTTCGGATCGACATCGTGGGTGCGACACGGAGCCACGAGGTATTCGCCAACGGCGCGGCAACTCGAGTCGAGCCGGACGGAAACGTTTGGAGGTTCAGTTCCCAGACTTCTACAACGCTTCGCACGTCTACCTGCACGTCGTTCCCGAGGGCGAGCTCGAACGGCGGAGCTTCGAGTTTGCTTCCGAGTTTCGGCCCTTCGCCGTGACCGTCTACGGAAATTCCCTTTCCGACCGACAGGTCGATGCCGTCGCGGCGACGTTGCGGATGCTCGAGGACGCCCTCGGTCCGTGGCCGCACGACAACCTGCTTGTCCATTTCGGGCGCCCCGGTCGCAGCATGGAATACGCCGGCGCCACGTGGACGACGATGGGAGCGCTGCAGCACGAGCTGGCACACAGCTACCTCGGTCGCTGGGTAGCGCCGGCGGGCGGCGACGCTTCCTGGTTCGACGAGGCAGCGGTGAGCTGGTTGGTCGATCGAAGCGCGCCGACAGCGTCGCGAGTGCCGCGCGGAAGCGCCGCGATCGGCGCCACGTCGCCGTATTTTCGCGCCACCCATCAATCGAGCTACGGGCAGGGGTCCGAGGTCATGGCCCACCTCGACCACTTGCTGCAGCAGAAGAACGACGGATCGAACCTGTTGGCCTGCTTGCGCCACATGGCGCAGGAGCTGGCGCCAGAGAAGCTCACCACGGCCGGCATCCAGGAACGCCTCGAGGCGTGCTACGGCGGCTCACTACAGCCGCTTTTCGACCGGCACGTGTACGGCAAACGCTAGCCGTCGCACCGGGACGATCCGCGTTTGGCCGCGGCCTGCTCGGCCGCTTCCGCGGAGTCGCCAGCGTGGCTTCCTCGTGGCACAGTCGGTTTCCATGATCTCGGTATCCGGTCTCGCCAAATCGTTCGGCATCCAGACGCTGTTCACCGACGTTGCGTTCCAGCTCAACGCCGGCGAGCGCTATGGACTGGTGGGCGCCAACGGTTCCGGCAAAACGACGTTGCTGAACATCCTCAGCGGTGACGAGGAGCCGAGCGAAGGCAGCGTTTCGGTGCCCAAGCGGGTCAAGCTCGGCGTGTTACGTCAGGACCAGTTTCAATTCGGTGAGCAAGAAATTCTGGGCGTGGCGATGATGGGCAATCGCGAGCTGTGGGACGCCATCGTCGCCAAAGAAGCGCTCCTGGCCGACACTTCAAAGGAATTCGACGCCGATCGCTACGCCGAGCTCGAGGATATCGTGGTGCGCCACGACGGCTACGCCGCCGAGGCGCGCGCCGCCGAGGTTCTCGAAGGGCTGGGCATCCCGACGGAGTTGCACCGGCAGCCGCTGTCGACGCTGTCGGGTGGCTTCAAGCTGCGGGTGCTGCTCGCCCAGGTGCTTGCCGGCGCGCCCGACGCCCTGCTCCTCGATGAGCCCACCAACCACCTGGATATCCTGTCGATTCGCTGGCTCGAGAAGTTCCTGTTGGAGTTCCCCGGCCCGTCCGTCGTGATCTCGCACGATCACCGGTTTCTCGACAACGTCTGCACGCACATCCTCGACGTCGACTACGAGACGGTCTTGGGATACACGGGTAACTACAGCGAATTCGTGGAAGGCAAGCGCACGCAGCGTGATCGCCGCGAGCGCGAAATCGACAAGCGGGAAAAAGAGATTGCGCACCACAAGCAATTCGTCGACCGGTTTCGCGCCAAGGCATCCAAGGCGCGACAGGCGCAGAGCAAGCTGCGGCTCATCGAGAAGAAGGCAGCGGGGCTCGAAAAATTGCCGCCGAGCTCACGCCGCTACCCGGCGTTGCGCTTCGAACAGGTGCGACCCAGCGGTCGTGAGGCCCTCGCTGTCGAGGGTATCAAGAAGGCCTTCGGCGACAACGAGGTGCTGCACGGCGTCGATCTCTCGGTGCGGCGCGGTGATCGACTGGCGATCATGGGACCCAACG
>CBDUXW010000290.1:0-4899 GCA_965371275.1 uncultured bacterium
CTCATGGGTGAACTTGATGGCATTGGAGACCAGGTTGATCAACACCTGCCGCAGCCGGAAGGGGTCGCCGACAACCACCTCGAGCACATCGTCGGCGATGTCGCACGACAGGTCCAGGCTGCGGTCGTCGGCGGTGACCTCGAGCATTTTCATGGTGTCGCCGATCACCTTGCGAACGTCGAAGCCGACGTTGTCCAGCACCAGCTTGCGCACCTCGATCTTGGAAAAATCCAGAATGTCGTTGATGATGCGCAGCAGCGAATCGGCCGATGAGTTGACGATCTCCAGGTATTCACGCTCGCGGTCGCGCAGCTCGCCTTCGAGCGTCAGGTTGGTCATGCCGACGATGGCGTTCAACGGCGTGCGAATTTCATGGCTGACGTTGGCCAGGAACTCCGACTTCGACTGGTTGGCACTCTCGGCAAGCTCCTTGGACGCTTCCATCTCGCGCTCGGCGCGGGCCAACTTGCTGACATCGTGGAAGGTAACCAGTCGTCCGGCATGCCGGCGACGGTCGTAGAGCAGGAGGATTCTGATGTCGAACTCTCTGTCCTCCCCGCCGACGCGCAATACGCACTGTTGCCGCGCCTCCGCTTTGGTCTGCAGCAGCTTGACGATTTCGGGATGGTGGTGGAACGCGCTCGCCGCCGGAGTGCCCAGCACGTCGTCGGGTCGCAGGCCGAACAGGCGCTCGGTCGCCGGGTTGAGCTCGGCGATGTAGTTCTCGGTGTCGAGCGCCACCACACCGTCGCGCATTCCGGCGATGATGGCGCGGTGCGCCACCGGAATCGTGCCCATGAAGCGAAATCGCCCCATGCCCCAGGCAACCGCCAGGCCGGTGATCGTGAAGCTGAACGGCGTCAGGTCGAGGAGGGGAAACGGGGTGGCGCCCGTCAGGTAGAGCGCGTTGCCCGCCCACGGCGCAAGTAACGCCATGAGCATTACCGCCGCCTGCCGCACGCCGAGTCGCGGCAGCCGGACGATGGCGCGAAACAACATCAGGGCGCCGATCAGCAGCAACAGATACGAGTACCCGGCATAGGCCCAGAGCCCGGGTCCGTACCCGAATTCGAGCATCGGAAAACCGAGGCTCTCGTTGAGGATGATCTGCCGCCAGAACAGCTGCAGACCCGGCGCCTCGGCCGCCGCCGGACCGACGAACGTTCGATTGAGCATGACGAAGGTGACGGTGAGCGCCGGACCGACTGCCAGCACGCTGAAGCGCACAGGGGTCAGCCACGCCGACTCGCCGACGAAGTGGACGACGAAGCGCAGCCACAGCAACGGGATTGCCGCGATACCGAAGTACTGGAACTTGGCCCAGAAGACCTTCACTTGGGGGTCGATGGCGCTGATCTCGAGCGCATAGCCGCCGGCCCACACCGCCACGCCGGCCATCAGCAGCGCGAAGGTCACCCGGCCCGGCACCCTGCGATAGCGCAATGTGAACACGCACAGGACCGCGGCAATCAGCGTTGCGATGATCAACGGCAAGGTGTAGGGAGTGAACTGCAACGCGCCCTCCGCGCCCTAGCAGGCCGTGGTGAAAGTGTGAAGGGCCTGCTACGTCCCGGATCCACAGAATCGTCCCCACAGACCGATCCGGGACACTCAAAGCCGGTTCACGATAACCTGAAAACTGCCGAGGTTGGGGTATGACCGTCGAAGAAGCAAATTATTTGAGCACCGGGGACCGCTTGCGCGTCAGCGCCGGCGGCCTGTCGCGACACCACCTGCAGGGAAAGGCTGCCGATGGCACGTACGTGTCGCAGTTCGAGAGCCCCAAGCAGGGGCGTCTGGTGGTCGTCAAGCTCCGCGACGGGGGCGCCTTCGGCTTTCGCCTCGACGAGCTCGAGGTCGTGCGCCACCGCGTCCGCCAAACGGACGCTGCCGACCAGTAAGGCGCTGAAATCGCCCCTCCGGTCGCCCGATAACGGTTCTCGCGGGAGTTTTTCATGACCCGGCCAAAAATTCGGTTCGCCGCCAGGGGCCGACGACTCTATTATTGAAACCATGATTGAGGTGTTTGAAGGGCGCGAGCGTCGCGGATTCCCGCGGACCGCCATGTCGGTGCTCATCCAGGTGCAGATCGTTCCCAATGGAGGACCACTGGACGAGCATCTGTCGGCCTCGATTTCCGGTCTCAGCACCGACCTCAGCCGCGGCGGGTTGAGTGCCTGGATCGGCCAGGAGATTCCCGATCGCACCGACTGCATCGTGCGCTTCTTCAACAGTCGAGGCCGCCTCAAGCCGGAGCTCGCGTGGGGTGTGATCCGCCGCCTCGAACAGCGCCAGGACGGCTTTGTCGTCGGCGTCGAGTTCGATACGCCGCTGGAGTTTCTCCGCCTGGCCGAGGGCGCCACGCACTTCGTCACGGGCGGCAAGGTACGCGCCCTGGTCGTCGATGACGAACCGTCGATCCGCAGCCTGCTGTCGCGCTTCTTGATTCGGCGCGGCTTCGAGGTCGAGACGGCGGCCGATGGCGAAGAGGCGCTGGCCATGATCGCCGAGTCACCGCCCGACATACTGGTGATGGATCTCTACATGCCGAAGGTCAACGGCCACGAGGTCCTCAAGATAATCCAGGACAACGACATCGACGTCGGCGTGATTTGTACGATCTCGGGCTACGCCAGCGAGGATGACGCGCGCGAGTGCCTGCGCCTCGGCGCCGCCGACCACCTGGCCAAGCCGCTCAACCTCAAGCAGCTCGACTGGAGCATTCGGCTGCGCCTCGACGCCAAGCTCGAACGCTAACCCGCCGGATCACTCGAATCGGCACCGATCCTCGCGGCGACCGGGCACCAAGATAGCGACGCCGCCGGCGACGCAGTGCGACCACTGGCCCGCCGTTGGGGCCGTTTAGCGGGGTCGAACAGCGCCCGTCCCGTGCAAACAGATAAGATTCGACCCATGCCCGAGAGTGAAAAGCTCGCCAGCCTGAAGATCGACCGCTCCGCCGGCACGCGCAGTGTGTTGCTGCCGATCGTCGTCACGCTGGTGGTGATCGGCAGCGCCGGCGCCGGCGGCGCTTTCTGGTATCAGAACGCCACCGCCGCGGTCGAGGTGCGCACGGTGGAGGTGCGCGAGGTATCTCTCGACCAACCGACGACGGTGCTGAACGCCTCCGGCTACGTCACGGCCCGCCGCATGGCCACCGTTTCCTCCAAAGTCACCGGCCGGGTCATCGAGGTTCTCATCGAGGAAGGCATGCACGTCGACGAAGGTCAGCTTCTCGCCCGGCTCGACACGTCCAACACCGAGGTGAGCCTGCGCCTGTCACAGTCGGAGCTCTCGGCAGCCCGGACCACACTGGCCGAAACACGCGTCCGGCTGAACGAGGCCGATCTCGAGTTGCAGCGCCTCCGGCCGCTCAACGAACGGGGCATCGTTGCCACGGCCGACCTCGACCGCTCGCAGGCCGATTACGACTCGCTGGCGGCTCGCATCGTGCAGCAACAGGACCAGGTCAGCGTTGCCGTGAGCCGCATCGCGCTGTGGGAGCAGGAAATGGCCGATCGCGAGATCCGCGCCCCGTTCGCCGGCGTCGTGGTAGCCAAGAACGCCCAGCCCGGCGAGATGATCTCGCCGATGTCGGCGGGCGGCAGTTTCACACGCACCGGCATCGGCACGATCGTCGACATGGACTCGCTGGAGATCGAGGTCGATGTGAACGAGGCATATATCAATCGCGTCAAGCCGAGTCAGCCGGTCATCGCCACGCTCGACGCGTATACCGACTGGCCCATCCCGGCGGCCGTGATCGCCATCATTCCGACCGCCGACCGGCAACGCGCCACCGTCAAGGTGCGCATCGGATTTGAAGCGCTGGACCCGAGGATCCTGCCTGACATGGGCGTGAAGGTAGCCTTCCGCGAAGGTGGACGTGAAGCGGCGTCGGCGACCGAATCTCGCGTCGAGGCCGCCGACCGGCGCAGCGGTTTCGTGGTGCCGGCCGCGGCCGTGCGTCGCGACAACGGCCAGGACGTGGTGTTCGTGGTTACCGACGGCATCGCCGAGCGGCGCGCGGTCAGCGTCGGCAACACGGACAGCGGTGAAGCAACCATCATCTCCGGGTTGGCCGCGGGCGACAGAGTAGTCGTTGAAGGTCCCGACGAACTGACGGATAGAGCCGAAGTGACAGAGGTCAGAGAATGAGCGGCTCGAACGGAACTCTGGTCGCCGCCCGCAGCATCGAAAAGACGTTCAAGCGCGGCGCCGAAACCATTCACGTGCTGCATGAGCTCGATCTCGATATCCCCGACGGCGAGTTTCTGGCGCTGATGGGGCCGTCGGGATCGGGCAAGTCGACGCTGCTGAACCTCATCGGCGGGCTCGACAAACCCGACACCGGCTCCATCGACGTCGGCGGCGAGCGCATCGATTCCATGGGCAGTCGCAAGCTGGCCGGCTGGCGTGCCGAGCACGTCGGGTTCGTGTTTCAGTTCTACAACCTGCTGCCGGTACTCACCGCGGCGCGCAACGTCGAGCTGCCTCTCCTGCTGACGCCGCTCTCCAGGTCCGAACGGCGCCAACAGGTGGAAACGGCGCTGAGCATCGTCGGCATCGACCACCGCGCCAAGCACTATCCGCGACAGCTCTCCGGTGGTGAGCAGCAGCGCGTCGGTATTGCCCGCGCCATCGCCACCGACCCGACCCTGTTGCTGGCCGACGAGCCGACCGGCGACCTGGACCGCAAGTCGGGCGACGAAATTCTCGATTTGCTGCAGGCGCTGAGCCGCGACCACGGCAAGACCATCGTCATGGTGACCCACGACCCGCACGCCGCGCTGCGCGCCGGCCGCACGATGTATCTGGACGAGGGCCATCTGACCGCGGAGCGCCCCGCATGAAGTACGTGCACCTGGTGTGGAGCAACCTCAAGCGCAAGAAGGTGCG
>CBDUXW010000291.1:0-4897 GCA_965371275.1 uncultured bacterium
GTGAACGGTCAGGCACTCACCGTCATCGGCATCGCCCCACGCTATTTCACCGGCCGCACCGCGCTCCTGTCGCCCGGCATCTACCTGCCGTTCGGCATGCACCACTTGCTGATGAACGACATGTTCAACGACAGCGATGCCCTGCTCGGCGACCGCGACAATCACCAGTTGCTCATGGTCGGGCGTTTGCGACCGGGCGTCACGATGGAGGAGGCGGACGCGCAGCTCGCCGCCCTTGCGGCGCAGCTCGAGGAGGCGTTTCCGGCCATCAACGAGGACCAGACGATCATCGTCGGGCCGCTGTCCCGGCTCTCGATCAGTACCGACCCGGACGACGACGAGGCACAGCTCGGTCTCATCGCCATCGTCTTGCTGGGAATGACCGGCATCATTCTGCTGATCGCCTGCATCAACCTGGCCAACATGCTGCTCGCCCGAAGCGCCGTGCGGCGCAGGGAGTTCGCCATTCGCGCCGCCATCGGCGGCGGGCGCGGGCGCATCATGCGTCAGCTTCTGACCGAGGGGCTGCTCCTGTCGGCGCTCGGCGGTCTTGGCGGCCTCGTGGCAGCCTATTGGGCAGCCAGCCTGCTCTCGGCCTCGATCAACCAGCTCATGGTGATGAACGGCCTGGCGATGGACATCGTCCTGCGAGCGGCTCCTGATGGAAGTGTCCTGCTGGCGACGGCCGGCTTCTGCCTGCTCGCCACCCTGCTGTTCGGGTTCGGCCCAGCCTGGAAACAGTCGCGCCCGGACGTCATGGGGGACCTCAAGGAGCAATCCGGAGAGGCCGGCGGCCGAGGTCGGGGCGTGTTTGCCCGGCGCAACTTGCTGGCGGTCAGCCAGGTGGCGCTGTCGATGGTCCTGCTGGTCTCCGCCGGCTTGTTCGTCCGCGGTTCCATCGAAGCAGCGGACGTCGACCCTGGGTTCAGCCTCGACAACGGGATTCTCGTCGAGATCGATCCCAGCCTCGTGGGCTACGACGAGGCCCGCAGCAAGGAGCTGTACCGAGTTCTGCACGAGCGCCTCACCGGCATTCCGGGGATCGAGTCGGCGAGCGTGGCGGCGACGGTACCCTTCGGCACCGTCTCCATGGGCCAGCGCGTACGCCGTGCCGAGGATCTGCCGGGGTCCGGCAGCGACGGCACCGACGAGATCGAGACGGTCGGCGCAACCTCGAACATCATCGGCGCGGACTATTTCGATGCTCTCGGGTTGCCGGTGAGGCGCGGACGCAGCTTCACGCGCCGGGAGACCGAGTCCGACAGCGGACCGAAGGTGGCCATCGTCGACGAGCTGCTGGCGGCACGGCTGTGGCCCGACGAAGATCCTATCGGTCGACAGATCGGCTTCGGCCGCGAGCCCAGTGCCCGCGGCGACGACATGGAAGTGGTCGGGGTGGTGGCGACCATGCGCGACGACCTCTTTCCCGCCGAGCCCAGGCCGCATGTCTATGTCCCGTTCGGCCAGGACTTTCAAGCGGGCATGAACATCCACTTACGCACGTCGGCGACGAACGACGAGTCGCTTGCCCTGATGCTACAGGCGGTGCGACGCGAAATGCGGGCCGTCGACAATCAGCTCCCGATCATGAATCTCAAAACGCTGCAGGGGCACGTTCGTGAAAGCGCCAGCCTGTGGCTGGTCCGCCTCGGGGCCAGTATTTTCAGTGGCTTCGGGGCGCTCGCCCTGTTCCTGGCCGTCGTCGGTGTCTACGGGGTCAAGGCCTACACGGTGGCCCAACGAACGCGCGAGATCGGTATTCGCAAGGCGCTCGGCGCGACCTCGGGCGAGACGCTGTGGCTGATCGTGCGCGAAGGCGTCGTGTTGACGGCCGCCGGTCTTGTGGTCGGGCTGGTCCTGTCCGTCGGCGCGGCGCGGCTCCTGAGCGGCATGCTTTACGAGGTGAGCGCCCTTGATCCGCTGGCCTTCCTCGTGGCGCCGACGATCCTGGCGGCGGCATCGCTGATTGCCACGTACTTGCCGGCGCGGCGGGCGGCAAGTATCGCCCCGGTCACGGCGCTGCGGCACGAGTGATAGGAACCGGTGAGGCTGCCCTCGGGTCGTGACACAATCGTCGCCATGACTCCCATAGCTCGTCTCATCCGGAAGAATGTCCCCGTCCTCAATGCCGGCGCGATGACCGTCGGCGCCGGCGCGCTGGTAGCTGTCAGCCTTATCGCCGGCGGTGGCGCACAGCAGGATTTCGATCCCCGCGACCACTACGACAAGTCCGAGTACATGGTGCCGATGCGCGACGGCGTGAAGCTGTTCACCATCGTCTACACGCCGCGCGACACCACGAAACAGTACCCCATCATGTTGTTCCGCACGCCGTACTCGATCCGGCCCTACGGCCCCGACGAGTACCGCAGCACGCTGGGACCCACCGCGCAATTCGATCGCGACGGATACATCTTCGTGTTTCAGGATGCGCGCGGTACGTATCGTTCCGAGGGCGACTTCCAGGTCATCAAACCCCTCAATGGTCCGGACGCCGGACCCACCGACGCCGATGAAAGCACCGACAACTACGACGCCATCGAGTGGGTGCTGAACAACATCCCCAACCACAACGGCCGCGTCGGCCAGTGGGGCATCTCGTACCCCGGTTGGCAGACCGTCATGGGCATGGTCAACGCGCACCCGGCGCTGAAGGCATCGTCGCCGCAGGCGTCGCCGTCGGACATGTTCATCGGCGACGACTGGCACCACAACGGCGCCTTCCGCCTCATGTACGCCTTCGGCTGGCTGTCGAACAACGCCCGGCGCCGCGACGAGCCCACCGAGCAAGGCAGCCGGCGTTTCGACTACGGCACCCCGTGGGGCTACGACTTCTTCCTCGACATCGGCCCGGTGGCGAACATCAACGAGATGTTCTTCCACAACGATGTGCCGGCGTGGAACGAGTTCATGGAACACGGCGCCTACGACGACTACTGGCAAGACCAGAACGCCCTGCTGACCCTCGATAACATCACCCACCCGGTGCTCAACGTCGCCGGCTGGTTCGATGCCGAGGACTTCTACGGGCCGATGTCGATTTACTACACGCTCGAGGAAATGAACGCCGTCAACCAGAGCACGCTGGTGGTGGGCCCGTGGCGGCACGGCGGCTGGCGCAGCATGAGCGGTGCGTCCCTCGGTTGCGTCGACTTCGACTCGACCACTTCGGAGACCTTCCAAAGCGAGGTGCAGTACCCGTTTTTCAACCACTTCCTGCGCGACGACGGCGACTGGGAAGGCACCGAGGCGATTGTCTTCGAGACCGGCGCCAACGAGTGGCGGCGCTTCGATCGGTGGCCGCCGCCCGGCATCGAGCGCGAGCCGCTGTACTTCGGCGCCAACGGCGCGCTGTCGTGGGATGCGCCGGCGGCCGGCGGCAGCACGGGCACGGAAGCCTACGACGAGTACATCAGCGACCCCGACAAGCCGGTGCCGTTCTCGGCCGAGTATCGCACCTCGCAGGGGCACCTGTGGATGATCGAAGACCAGCGCTTCGCCGCCACGCGGCCGGACGTGCTGGTGTACGAGTCCGAAGTGCTCACCAACGACGTCACCATCGTCGGCCCCATCATCGCCACGCTGCATGCGTCGACCAGCGGCACCGACGCCGACTGGATCGTCAAGCTCATCGACGTGTTCCCGGGCGACACCCCCAACAACCCCGGCTGCCCGGTACCCATGGGCGACTTCCAGATGCTGCTCGCCGGCGAGGTGTTCCGCGCCAAGTTCCGCAACAGCTACTCGAACCCCGAGCCCATGGTTCCGGGCGAGCCCACTCGCATCGAATTCGACCTGCGCGACCGTTTCCACACCTTCAAGGCCGGCCACCGCATCATGGTGCAGGTACAAAGCTCGTGGTTCCCGGTCATCGACCGCAATCCACAGACCTTCGTCGATATCTACGCGGCGAGCGAAGAGGACTTCCAGAGCGCGACGCAGAAGATTTATCGATCGGCGGAGCTGCCGTCGCACCTGACGCTCGGCGTGCTGCGCCGCAACTAGGCAAACGAGGCCGGGAACGACTGCAGGGTCACCACGGCGCGAAGCGCAGCCCGCGTCGACGTGAGATCGGTCAGCGCGGCCCAGCTGATGGTTTCAGGTGCCGCCTACACCGCCGTGGCCGGCGCTAACGCCTGCAAGCTGTGGTCGAGGTGATCGAGATCGAACGGCTTGTCGAGGAATTCCGAGGCGCCGAGCTCGAGGGCAAGCGTGGCGGTTTCGTTGCTGGCATAGGCCGACATCGCCCAGATGTTGGGAACACTGAGGTCGCGATCCTGCATGCGCTCGAGCATCTGAATGCCAGTGACCTCCGGCATCTTCAGGTCGAGCATCATGAGCAAGGGGGGCTCGAGCTCGATGGCGGCAAGCGCCTGGTAGGCGTCGCCGGCCGGGAGCACGCGCAAACCACGACGGGTCAGAAACCTATCCAACGTGTGGCGCACGTCGGGCTCGTCGTCAACAACGAGTGCCAGCGGCCGAATATCGTAATCTCCCGCGAACTTGGGTCCGCTCCGTTTGACATCACCCAGCGCAACGACGGGAACATCGAAGGCGATGCCGACGCGGTTGCCATCGGCGCCGGGTCGGACAGTGCATACGCGTCCGCACTCTGCTTGGATCTTGCCGCTGGTGCCGCTGATCCGTATTTCGCAGATCATTCCCTCTTCGATGGGATGGTCGAAGATGGCGCCCATGCCACCGCAACTGATATCGATCAGGCGGCCGAAGTTCTTCTCGGGTGCCGTTGATTCCTGCTCTTTCGGCGAGCGCTCCCAAGGAACCCGAAGCGCGGAGTTGCCGATAGGGCGGATTTCTAGCTGGCGGCTCGCCGGTGTCCGACGGTGCGTGCGACGTTCTTTCATGTCTTTAATGACCTCTGTATCACCCCTAAACA
>CBDUXW010000292.1:0-4811 GCA_965371275.1 uncultured bacterium
AGCTCCAACCCACGGCGGCCACTGCCACCAGGACCACCATGGTCATCATGAGCAGCAACCGCGCTCGTACGCTGTGCAGCCCGCGCACCTCAGCTCTCCTCGCCGCTGGCGCCGGCGAACCGGTAGCCGGTGCCGAAAACGGTTTGCACGTAGCGCGGCCGCCGCCGGTCGTGCTCGATTTTCTTGCGCAGGTTCATGATGTGGGCGTCGACGGTGCGGTCCATGCCGAGGAAATCTTCGCCGAGCGCCTTGTCGATGAGCTCGTCGCGCGAGAACACGCGGCCGGGGCGCAGCGCCAGGATCTGCAGCAAGTCGAACTCGGTGCGGGTCAATGTGATTTCTTTGCCGTTCTTCAGCACCCGCCGGCCCTCGGCATCGATTACCAGCTCGCCGCGCACCAGCGGCGCGGCCGGGGCGTCGTCGTCGGGGGCGCCGCGGCGCAGCACGGCGCGCACGCGCGCCACCAGCTCGCGCGGGCTGAACGGTTTGGCGACGTAATCGTCGGCCCCCAAATCGAGGCCGCGGATGCGTTGGTCTTCGGTGGTCTTGGCGGTGAGCATGATTACGGGCACATCGGAATCGACGCGCAGCTTGCGGCATACATCGGTACCGTCGAGACGCGGCAGCATGATGTCGAGCACGACGAGCGCGAAATCGCCGGAGCGCGCCGCCTGCAGGCCGGATTCACCGTCGGCGGCCACGGTTACCGCGTAGCCGGCGTCCTCGAGGTACAGGCGCACGGTGGCGGCCGTCTTGGCTTCGTCTTCGACAACCAGGATGTGCTTGCTCATGCCGGCTCCGGAGTAGCCGATGCGTTACGGGAGCGCACCGTGAAAATACGCCGACGGTGTGAAGGACAAGTGAAGGACGGGTCGCGCCGATGTCGCGCCGATGTCCCGCTCAGGACGATGCGGGCGATGATCCCCCGGCCCCGGTTTTGCCCTCGCGGCGATTATCGTAATAGCGGGTCGTCGGGTAGGCGAAGTCGATGTCGTCGGCGCCGGCGAAGGCGTCGAGAATGGACTCCCACATGTCGTTGGCGGTGCTGCGTCGGCGACGCGGTTCGCACAGGTAGCGCAGCGTCAGCGTGACGCCGATGTCGGCAACGGACGTCCACACGATCGGCGTCAGGTGTTGGTACTGAATGAGAAATGTCTGCGTGGAGCCCCGTACCTGCGCCGCGGCTTGTTCGCTCGGGATCGCCGAGTGGCGCTCGGCGATCTCGGCGAGCACCTCCTTGGCGGTACACCAGTTGCTCTCGAAGGTAACGGTGACCGGAATCTCGTCCCAGATGAAGTTGAACCCTTGCGTGTAGTTGGCGATCGTCTCCCGGAACACCACGCCGTTCGGCATGTGAATGATGCGGCCGGTGCTCTGGTCGGCGTCTACCCAGTTGCCGATCTCAATGAGCGAGAACTGGAACAGGCGCACGTCGATCACGTCGCCGCGGTGCCGGTCGACCTGAATCCGATCGCCGACGATAAACGGACGCCGCACGACGATGAACATCCAACCGGCGAGGTTGATGAGAGGGTCCTGCAGGGCAATTGCCAGGCCGGCGGAGACGATACCCAGGTACGCCGCCAAGCCGGCGCCGCCCCGCGTCCAGATCATTACCAGGACGAGAAATACGACGAATCCGACAGTGTAGCCGGCGGCCTTGTTGAGGGCATAGCGGCGCGCCGTGTCCTCGACCTGCCGGTGCACAACGCGACGCACCAGCAGGTTCAGGGCGATCGCCACGAGCAGCAGCGAAATGCTCCAGAGGAGCCGCTCCAGGGTCTGGGAATCGAGGCCAAGCCAGGTCAGAGTTTCCTGCATCTGGGTACCCTAGCACCGGCAGCAGCGGCCCCGGCTCGCTTGCTAGCTGTGACGGAAGTCGCGTAGCTCGCCGAAGCTGCCCACGAAGCCGCGCTCCTGCGAGAACGGACTCCACAGGATGGTCGCGCCGTCGCGCGAGCGAAGAGTACCGATCATGCGGTTGTGCCGAGGTTCACAACGCGTCTCGCTGGTGCTGTTGGTCACTGACTACTGCTATGTAATAGCTGTATTAACGTGCAATATTTTCATTTTTTCCACTCAGAAATGTGTAGAAATATGAATTGTTATGTATGTATGATTTGCTCTAGCAATCGCAATGAAATGACGGCTCTCAGCATCCCCGTATCTGGCTGAGTTAGCTGCGAGGGTTTCTGGAGATTATGGAAGAGCGTCGCGTCCATCGCCGTACGCAAGTGCAGCGCCGCATCGAGATCCGGTCGTTGGACGGGCCGAGTAGCCGTTCCAAGTGGATGCGGGCCGCCGGCCCCAGCCCCGCGGACACGGCATCCACCACCGCTCCCGGTCGCCTGATCGACATCGGCTGCGGCGGCATGTGTGGCCTCGTAGATCAGACCCTCGAGATCGGTGTGCCCTGCGAGGTGCGAATCCACGGCACCGGCGGCGAGGTACAGGAAACCAAGGGTGAGGTGCGCAACTTGCGGCGCAGTGACGAGGGTCACCTGGTCGGCGTGTCGTTCGAGGAGCCGCTGGTCGCGCTCGGCAATACCGCCCGGCGCGGCCCCAAGGTAGTCCAAGATCACGCCATCAAGCCGCTGGTGCTGGTGGTCGACGACGAGCCCGGCGTGCGCGCCGTGCTCGATCGCTTCCTGAGCCAGCGCGGCTTGCGCGTGTTCCCGGCGGTCGACGCCGACGAGGCGCTGCAGGCCATCAAGCACGAGCGCCCGGCGCTGATGATGCTCGACCTGAAGATGCCCAAGGTGAGCGGCCTCGAGTTGCTCGAGCTGCTCCGGCGCATCGGTATCACGGTGCCCAACATCTGGGCCATGTCGGGCTACGTGAGCGACGAGGACGCGCTCAAGGCCCTGCAACTCGGCGCCGACGAATTCTTCAACAAGCCCTTCGACCTCGACCACATCGACTACACGCTGGGTCTGCTCGCCCCGATGCTGTAGGGCGCGCCCGCGCCGCCGAAATCGCCACGACGTGGCCGTCTCATATTGATGTGCGCCGCGGGGCGCCTTGCTTTGGTGTATTCGAATGACATTCAATATGAATGCCATGTCGAATACCAAGGACAGACAAATCAGCGTACGGATCCCCGCGGAGCTCGATGCGTGGCTGCAGAGCAAGACGCCGCAGGGGCGCGGCAAGGCGGATTTCGTGAGAGGACTCATCGAACAGGCACGGGCCCGGGAAGCCCAACGCGAGCTGCGCTCGATGTTCGACCGGGCCGCCGTGGAGATCACCGAGGAAGATAGGCACGAGCGCGAGCAACTCGCCGCGGCCTTCGCCAACGATGACGCCGCACCACCGGCCGAGGACACGGCGGAGTGAGCTCGCCGCGCCCGCTACGCGGCGAAATCTGGGAGTTCGACCTCGATCCGAAGGTCGGCCGTGAGCAAAAGGGCACGCGCCCTTGCCTGGTGGTATCGACCAACGCGATGAACGCCTCCGCCTTCGGCACCGTGATCGTGTGCCCGATCACGACCCGAAAGCGGCCGAGTTTCGCTTGGCGACCGGCCGTGGATCCCGAAGATCTGCAGGTCGTCGATGCTGCGTGGACGCCCCGACCCCACTGGGTGGCGACGGACCAGATCGTCACGCTCGATACGGCCGGACGGGCGCTGCGACACCTCGCCACCCTAGCGGATGCCGGCAAGCTCGCGCGCGTCGACCACTCACTCCGCTCGATGCTCAGCCTCGAAGGCTAACCGTAGACACCCGAGTCGCGGCGTTGTTTCGCTGATACCCCGCGGAGTACATTGCGCAAGCTATGGAAATCGGCGACCAGCTCGCACATTACAAGATCACCGCCAAGCTCGGCGAGGGCGGCATGGGCGAGGTGTATGCGGGCGAGGACACCAAGCTCGGCCGCGCGGTGGCGCTCAAGGTGCTGCCCCGGGAGCTGGTCGACGATCCCGGCCGGCGTGAGCGGCTGGAGCGCGAGGCACGGGCTGCGGCAGCCCTGAACCATCCCAACATCTGCACGATTTACGAGATCGGCGAGCACGACGGCCGGCCGTTCATCGCCATGGAGTTGCTCGAAGGCGAGGAACTGGCGCGCGCCGTGGCGCGTGGACCGCTAGCGCTCGCCCGGCTGCTGGAGATCGCCGCCCAGGTCGCCGACGCGCTCGACGCCGCCCACGAAAAGAACATCGTGCACCGCGACCTGAAGCCCTCGAACATCCTGATCACGGCGCGCGGCGCCGCCAAGATCCTCGATTTCGGCCTCGCCAAGCAGGCCGGCACCGAAGTCGAAACCAACGCCGACGCCGCCACCGAGCTGGCCGCCGATCTGACCACCCCCGGCACCGCGGTCGGCACCGTTGCCTACATGTCGCCCGAGCAGGTCCGCGGCGAAGCGCTCGACGGGCGCTCTGATCTGTTCTCGTTCGGCCTCGTGATGTACGAGATGGCGACCGGGCAGCAGGCTTTCTCGGGCAACACAAGCGGCGTGATATTCGATGCGATACTGAATCGGGCGCCCACGTCGACGGTGCGCATCAATCCCGATCTTCCGGACGCGCTCGAGCACATCGTCGCCAAGCTGCTCGAGAAAGACCCGGGCCTCCGCTACCAACACGCTGCCGATCTGCGCACCGACCTGGTGCGCCTACAGCGTGACTTCGCATCCGGCGAATCGTCGTCGCAGGTTTCGGCGGCGGCGACAGCAGCGCCGAAGACGGCGACACCCGAGGTAACGGCGGCGTCCGATGCGCCCGCAGAGCCCGCCGCGCCGGCGGCGTCCGGGATCGCGGCGGCTGCCGATGTGCCCGCCGCACCGAGTGCACCGGCATCGGCACCGAGCG
>CBDUXW010000293.1:0-4807 GCA_965371275.1 uncultured bacterium
ATTCCTATATATGTAGTAGGTCGTCTCGCGCTCGTTGTCCTCCCAGTTCAGCTAGCTCTTGGAGAAGAACACCCACTCACCGTCGGGAGACATGAGAGCACCACCGACGTTGACCATGTCGAGGGCATCGTCGACCGTCATCGGGCGTGGTTCGCCCGCTTGCTGATCTTGTTCCTGAGCGATGGCGGCACCACCGACGCCGACAAACAGCACGAGCACGACGCGCAACATCTTGGACATGGGATTCTCCCGGGTTTGGCGAAAACTGAGAACTCGAGGGCCGTCACGATTGCCGCGTAGCCGCGGCGACCTTATGGCGATAAGAGTACTGAGTTTTGCCCCGTGGGGAAACGCCGGCGGCCGGTGGCAGTGTCCCGATTCGGACACTGCCGAACCGGGCCGTCGGCTCCGCCTGTCGCAGCGCGGACCTGTTCGGGGCAAGATAGCCGTATGATCGCGCGCTTCCCGATTCGCAGCGCGGCCGTGGCGACCGCTGCGGCCCTCGTCGCATCGTGGCCGCTGGCAGCTTCGGCGACACCGCAATCCGGCGTCGAGCTACCCACGCCACTCGAGCACTACGAGGAATTCGAGGTCGAGGCGACCGCCCGGGCGCTGCTTCCACTGATCGCCCTGCAACTCGATGCGGCGACGCTGGAGATGGTGATGGCTCGCTTCAACGAGCGCGCTGACGGCGACAGCGTCGCCGTTACCGGCGCCGAAGCGCTGCAGATCCTCGACCAGGTCGAGTTGGAACCCTACAGGCCGCAACTCATCGAGCTATTGATTCATGGGTCGGGCGTGCTCGACCTGATTCCCGTGGGCTTCGAAGCCTGGGAGCCACTGGTGCACGACTCGTTTCTCGCGGTGCTCGACGGCATGGGCATCGCCCGCATCCGCGACCGCATCGCCGGTCAGGCTTCCCTGCCGCCCGACGCCGATCGCGGCACGCGCCTGCTCGCCTTCGGCGCCGAAACGCCGAGTTTCCAGAAAATGGGACAGATCATCGGGCGCAGCCCGTGGGTGGCCGAGGATCTGCGCGCCGCGCTGCAAACGCTGGAGAGCGACATCGTCACGACGACGCCCGACGAGCTACGGGCGCTCGTGGAGGAAGGCCTCGGGCCGGAACGTCTCGACGCGTATCAGCTCGAGCTCGAGGACGAGGTGCTCAGCGAGGCCTCCGTCGGCGCGGTGATCGGCGCCACGTTGGTTTTGCCGGGCGAGGCGCAGCGCCGGCGCGTGGTCGTCAAGGTCATCAAGTCGTACGCCGTCGAGGCCATCAACGAAGACCTCGACAGCATATCCATGTTGCTCGACGCACTGGAGGAAAACCGCGACTTCTACGGCATCGGGGCGACGCCGCTCGTCGACATGTTCCGTGAGGTGCGTTCGGCGCTGGCCCAGGAGATCGAAGCATCCGACGAGCGCGCCCACCTGCGGCGGGCCGGTGCGTACTTCGCCGACGATCCACGCACCAAGATTCCGTGGTTGTGCGACTGCTCGGCGGCGAATGTCACGGTGATGGAGCGAATCGAGGGATACAAGGTGACCGATGCGTACCCCGGCGATCCTGCGAAACGCGCCGCGCTCGCCGAGCGCCTCGCCGACGTGATGCTGTACCAGGTGTTGTTCAGTGCCGGCGACTCCTTGTTCCACGGCGATCCGCACGCCGGCAACGTGTTCTTCATCGGCGACACCGACGACCCCAACCGCATCGCCCTGCTCGACTGGGGCCTGCAGGGCGACCTGAGCTACGAGCAGAAGCGCAAGCTGGTACAGATCAGCCTCGGCCTGGAGCTCGCCCACGCCGACCGCCTGCGCAAGAACATGGACGCGTTGGTCGACGCGCCGATCGATGCGGACGCCGACCGCGCTCGGCTCGACGCCATCATCGAGGCGGTGTTCGACGCCGCCGACGCGGCCCGGGGCACGCCGGGCACGGCGTCCGGCGGGCTCGCCATGCTCGACACCTTGGTGTCGGAAATGGCCACGGCCGGTTACACCGTCGACGGCGACGTGCTGCTCTTCGTCAAATCCGTATTCACGATCTCGTCGGTGATCACCGACCTCGACCCGGACTTCGTGGCCGACGAGTACGTGTGGGGACGGGTCACCGGACAGGTGATGAAAGAAATGCCCAAGCGGATCGGCAATACCGTGTGGATCCCCGGCATGTGGTCGCACGAGTACGCCAGCATGGCGTCGAACAACGACGTATGGGCCAGCGCCCTCAACAGTGTAGGGCTCGGCTTCAAAGCCGTCGGCGTCGGCATCTGGAGGGGCATCAGTTTCCCCTTTCGCTAGCCCGACGCCACTACCTCCGAGTGCGGGTTGGCGTTATGGTTGACGGGGAATCCCCACCAGGAGCGAGACGCGATGATCTTTAGCGCCCACCGGCAGTTCGACGTGATCCACAGCCTGGCGAAGGTTGCCGCGGCTTTTTCCCTGGTTTCGATGGTTGCCCTGCTGCTGCCCGCCGACGCAACGGCGATGCAGTTCAACGCCCGCGTGTCGGGCGTCGTGACCGACGTGGACGGTAATCCGCTCGCCGGGGTCAAGGTCACCATCATGTTGGTGAGCAACCGGCGGGTCGACCCGATCCCGCCCACCGAGCTGACCACCAACGACGAAGGCCGTTTTTTCTCGCGCAACGTTCGCGTCGGCGACTCGCGTCTCATCTTCGAGCTCGACGGCTACGAGAGGCACGAGGAGGAGCGCGAGTTGCGCGTCGGCACACGAAACGTCGACGTGACCCTGAAAGTCGACGCCGCCGCCCTCAGGGTCGAGGCCGCCAACATCGCCAACTCTGAATACCAGGCGGGTTATCAAGCGCTCATCGACGAAGATTTCCCCGGCGCGATCGAGCATCTGGAAAAGGCCTTGTCGATGGCCGAAGACACCGACGAGAATGTCGCGGCCCGCGGCTCCATTCACGCCCTCTTGGGGCGCGCCTACCTCGAGCAACGCGACCTGGAGCAGGCGATCGCCAGCTACAGAGAGTGGGTCCGCTACCAGCCGGAAGATGCCAACGCCCACCTCGAACTGGCCTCGGCGCTCAACAACCTGGGCGAAAAAGACGAGGCGATGGTGCACTTCGAGCACGCCCTGGAGCGCAATCCCGAGGACCCGACGTCGCTCTACAACATCGGCGCCCAGATGGTGAATTCCGGGGCGGTGGCGGAAGGCGCCGCGCTCATCGCGCGTGCGGTCAAGGCGCAGCCGGAATTTCCGATCGCCCTCAAGAACCTCGGCTACGCCTACGCCCGGATCGAGAAGTATCAGGAGGCCGTCGACGCCTTCGAGAAGTACCTCGAACAGGCCCCCGACGCCGAAGACGCGACGCAGATTCGTGACTTCGTGACCGCCCTGAGGGAAATGATCGGCTGAGCCGATACGGCTTCGCCGTCGGTTTGCGTACTCCCTGAACCGATACGCCTTCGCCGCCGAATTGCGCGCCGCCTGATCCAATGCGGCTATGCCGCCCAATCGGAGGTATGTCCGGCCCACGGCGGGCCCTGGAATCTCTTCGGATTGTTGGATCGCTGTCCAAGAACTTGGACCGGGACGGTGATCTAGGTCACATCGGGAGGTCCTCGCCCTGGCCTCTCGGACACTCAAATGCAAACAAAAAACTGTTTTGGGGACCCGGCCCGCGACCCCCATTCGTCGACACATCTGTGCGGCAGCGAGACGTTGCGCGTGCTGTCGCAGGCCCTCGATACATTACAAATATCGGTAAACAACGTACAAAAGTAAGGAATCCCACGTATTCGGTACGCATCTTGCGTAGTATGCCGGTGTCGATAACTTCTCAACGCGGGAGGTTGGTCTTGGTACGACGTACTTTTACGGTTTCTGCATTGGTCTTGGTCGCGGCGATGGCGTTCGCCTTGCCCGCCGAGGCACAGTTCGCGCGCTCCGCGCTCACGGGCAGAGTCAGCGATCCGGACGGCGCTGCGCTCCCCGGCGTCACGGTTGTCGCGCTCAACGAAGCCAACGGCAGCACACGGACGGTGGTTACCGGCATCAGCGGTGGCTACCGGTTCCAGGGCATGACCCCGGGAACCTACACGATCACGTTTACGCTGACCGGTTTCACTACCATCGAGCACCCCGGAACGCTCTTGAGCGTCGGTCAGGAGCCGGAGCTCAGCATCACGATGGCGCTCGGCAGCATCGAGGAAACGATCACGGTGACCGCGGCCTCGCCGATGGTCGAGGTGGCTTCCAAGGAAGTCGGCGGCTCATTGACCGCCAGCGAGATCGAAAACCTGCCCTCGATCAACCGCTCGTTCATCATGTTCGCCTCGCTGCTCCCCGGCGTGCACGCCCGGCTCGGAACAACGACGACGTCGGCCGACGTCATGTTCGTGAACGGCCAGGACGATACCAGCAACCAGTTCAACATTGATGGCGCCGCCAACGATGACGACTTCAACGGCGGCAACGCCGGCGGCCAGGTACGCGCGGCGTTCGAGGCCATGGAGGAGTTCCAGATCCTCACCAGCCAGTTCGACGCCGAATTCGGCCGCACGCAGGGCGCGGTGATCAACGCGGTTACCAAGAGCGGCGGCAACGAATTCCACGGCGTCGGCTTTCTCTTTCTCCAGAATTCCTCCTGGAACTCGACGGCGTTCTTCTCGGAGCGGGCCGGCCGCGAGAACCCCGAAGCC
The DNA here is from genome assembly GCA_965371275.1 of uncultured bacterium. GTDB lineage: Bacteria > Acidobacteriota > UBA890 > UBA890 > UBA890 > CBDCBL01. Next base: position 4,671 of record CBDUXW010000293.1, read on the forward strand.
GAGTTCACGGGCCTCGGTTTTACCGTCGGCGGGCCGATCATCCGCGACAAGACGCACTTCTTCTTCAGTTACGAGCGACTGTCGCCGGACGAGGGCAGGACCAACGACTTCAGCGCCATCGGCCTTCCCGAGCTGAC
>CBDUXW010000294.1:0-4805 GCA_965371275.1 uncultured bacterium
GGCCGCCAGCCTCGGCGCCGTGGGCTTGGGCACTGACACCGGCAATTCGATTCGTGGACCGTCGTCGCACAACGCCCTGGTCGGCATCCGCTCGACGCTCGGCTTGACCAGCCGCGACGGCATCGTGCCGCTGTATTTTTCCCACGACGTCGGCGGGCCGATGGCGCGCAGTGTCGCCGACGCCGTGGCGGTGTTCGACGTGCTCGCCGGCAGCGATCCGGCTGATCCGTATACCGCCGAGGCCGATGCGCGCCGCGCCGCGAACTACAACGAGTTCCTCGACGCGAACGCTCTCCAGGGCGCCCGCCTCGGCGTGATCCGGCAGATTTCCGACCGCGACAGCGGCGATCCACGCGTGCTCGAACGTTTCGAAGAGGCCCTCGACGATTTGCGCGGCGCCGGCGCCGCGGTGGTCGACCCGGTCGAGATCCCGATGCTCGACGAGCGCGTTGCCTTCTGGTGCAGTCGGTTCCGCTACGACCTCAACGCCTATCTCGCCAGCCTGGGGCCGGACGCACCGGTGAAGACTCTGGCGGACGTCGTGGCGTCGGGTCGCTTCCACCGCTCGATCCGCGACCGGCTGCAGCGCTCTCTCGATGAAAGTCTCGAAGATCCGGCCGTCCGCTGTGCCGACAACGAGGCCAATCGCCGGCGCTTCGCCGAGCAGGTCAGCGCCATCATGGCCGACGGCAACCTCGACGCACTGGTGTTTCCTACGTGGAGCAACTTGCCGCGCTTGATCGGCGACATGAGCTCGCCGGCGGGCGACAACAGCCAGGTGATGTCACCGCAAACCGGCTTCCCGGCGATCACGGTGCCGATGGGATGGGTCGAAGAAAACGGCTTCGACCTACCGGTGGGGTTACAGCTCCTCGGTGACGCGTGGAGCGAGCCACGGCTGATCGCGCTGGCCTACGCCTACGAGCAGGCGACGCGGCATCGCCGGGCGCCGCCGACGACACCGGCGTTGCACTGACACCGGCGTTGCGCCGACGCCGGCGGGGCGGAGCGCGCTGCCTCGCGCCAACGCAACCGCTCCCTGGTGATCAAACGGCGAAGGCGTCGACCTCAACCTCGATCAACATGTCGGGGCGGGCCAGCGCCGCAACGCCGATCAACGTGGTGCACGGTGGGTGGTCGCGGAACAGCTCCTCGTGGGCGCGTCCGTACTCCATGAGTTGTTCGATGTCGGTCACGTACATCCGCGTGCGTACAACACCGGACAGATCGGAGCCGAGGTCCTCGAGCGCTCCCGTGATGATCTCGAAGCAGCGTTTCGTTTGGGCGTAGGCGTCGCCCGGTGCGAACGTGTTGCCGTCGTCGTCGATCGCGGCCGTGCCGGTAATGAACACACGCTCACCGGTGCGAATGCCACGGCAGTAGCCGGCTTTTTTTTCCCAGGGAGAGCCCGAAAACGTGCGTTGGAACTCCATTGCGTCTCTCGCTTTCTGCGGTGGTATCGGTGTGGCGACGGAGGCGACCGCCGAGCCTGGTCTTCGACTCATCCGGCAGTCGGTCACTGAACTGCGAACGCCGGTATCATAGCCTTGTAGACGGATTCGTTTCCCTTCGCACCGAGGAGCCCCGATGAGCCCGACACGCGCCACATCACGCAAACTGTCCACCCTCGCCCTTGGGTCCGTTGTCTTACTGCTCATTGCCGCGCTCGGCGCGAACGCGGCGGCGATCGGCACGCCGGCTGAGAAGGTCGCCCAAGACGCGCTGGTCGGCGCCTGGGGGGCGCAGGCTTACACGCTGAAGGACGGGCCGACGCACCGCGTCGAAGGCATGATTTTCTTTACGAAGAGCGACTGGTCGGTGGTGTTTTTCGTCGTCGATGGCGACGGCAATCCACAACGCGGGTCGGCCGAGGGCGGTACCTACGAGCTCGACGGCGAGGCGCTGACGTTCACCCACCTGTACAACGCGGCCGGTGGCGGGGCCGTCGAGGGCCTGCCGGCCAGTGAGTGGAGCATGCGCATCAACGAACGCGAGGGGGCGCCGAACGAACCCACGCGAATCGATCTGTCCGGCGACCGGCTGACGATCTACTTTCCCAGCGGCAACCACATGACGTTCACCCGGAGCTCCTGATGAGTGCGACGGTGAGGGTCGCGGAAACCGGCGACGGCACGTTCACGAACACGATCAGCGACGGGCGGCACGAGCTGTTCGCCGACGAGCCGGCGGAGCTCGGTGGTGGCGATCGCGGACCTTCGCCCTACGAGCTGTTGCTCGCGAGTCTGGGGGCGTGCACATCAATCACGCTGCGGATGTACGCTGATCGAAAGGGGTGGCCGCTCGAGCGCGTCGTCGTGGAGCTGCGGCACGACAAGATTCACGCCGACGATTGCGCGCACTGCGAGACGCAGGCCGGGTACATCGACAGGATCGAGATCGACGTGACGGTCGAGGGGCCCCTCGACGACGAGCAGAAGGCGCGTCTGCTGGATATCGCGCACAAGTGTCCCGTACACCGGACGCTGCAGAACGAGGTCGATATGCCGACACAGCTCGAAGTCGCGTAGTGGGACGGCTGGGGAGTCCCGTAATCGCCGTCGTCTGCGGCGGGCCGTCGGCGGAGGCCGAGGTGTCGCGCAGCACGGGAAAGTGCGTCGCCGAGGCGTTACAGGAAACCTACGACAACATCTCGCTCATGGAGCTCGAGGAGTTTGTCGAGGGCGGCTTGGGCGCCCAGTTCGTGGACGTCGTATTTCCGGCATTTCACGGCCCTCCCGGCGAGGACGGCACGTTTCAGGGTTTCCTCGAGGTGCTCGGCATCCCGTACGTCGGCTGTGGCGTGGCGGCCAGCGCCTGCGCCATGGACAAGGTGATCGCCAAGCAGCTTTTTCGCTCCCGTGACCTGCCGATCGCCGACGAGGTCGTCGTCTATCGCAGCGAAGGCGCCGCCGCCGGCGCCGCCCGTGTTGTGGAGCAACTGGGTAAGGACGTGGTCATCAAACCGTCCAGCCAGGGATCGGCGCTCGGTGTGGTGTTCGGCAAGCAACTCGACGATCTGACGCCGGCCATCGAGGCGGCCTTCGAGTTCGACGATCGTGTGCTCGTAGAGCGACGCATCGACGGCAAGGAGATCACGGTGGCGGTTCTCGAGCGCGACGGACCGGAGGCGTTGCCCGTCGTCGAGATCACCACGCCACCCGGCTCCTGGTACGACTACGAGCATCGCTATACGCCCGGCCTGTCGGATCACATCATGCCGGCGCCGTTGCCCGAGGCGCAGTATCTGCGCACCCAAGAAATCGCCGTGCAGGCTTTTGAGTCGCTCGGCTGTCGTGACCTGTCGCGCGTTGACTTCATGGTTCCCGAGGCCGGCGAGCCGATCGTCCTCGAGGTCAACACGATGCCCGGCATGACCCCTACCAGCTTGTTCCCGGATGCCGCCAAACACGCCGGGATTCCCTTAATCGAGCTGGTGGCGCTGCTGATCGAGCGCGCCGCACGCCGCAAGCCCTGAGCTGCGGTGGCCGCTCTGATCCGCCCGGCACGCTCGCTGCCCGTGCTGATCAATGGCGTCGCCCGGGGCGCGGCGCAGGACCCCTCATGAGTCAGATACCCGAGTCCGGCGATCCGGTACCGAGCGTCGACACCGATCAGATGATCGAGGTCGATCGTGCCATGGTCGAGGACTTCCACATCGAGTTGATCCAGATGATGGAAAACGCCGGTCGCAACCTGGCGCACCTGGCCCGTGTGCGGTTCCTCGATGCAGACGCCGGCGGCAAGCGGATCGTCGTGCTCGCCGGTACCGGCGGCAACGGTGGCGGGGCCATGGTGGCGGCACGGCGCCTGGCCAATTGGGGCGCTGCCGTCGGTGTGTACACGACGCGGGCCGCCGGCTCGTACAGTGGCGTTCCGGCGCATCAGCTCGACATTTTGCAGCGCATGGGCGTAGCCGTGGAGCATGCGGCCGCGCCCGGCGCCGATGTGGTCGTCGATGTCGTGCTCGACGGCGTCATCGGCTACAGCCTTTCGGGCGCTCCCCGCGGGATGGCCGCTGAGCTGATTCGGTGGGCGAACCATCAGCAGGCGCCCGTTCTGTCTCTCGACGCGCCCTCCGGCCTCGATACGACGAACGGCACGATGTTCGATCCGGCGGTTCACGCCGCGGCCACGATGACGCTCGCCTTGCCGAAGACAGGACTGCTCGGCGCCGGCACCGCCGGGCTCGTCGGCGAGCTGTATGTGGCCGACATCAGCGTACCGCCGAGTCTCTACGGATCTGCCGCGCTGGGATTGCAGGTAGGCGAAATGTTCGCCCGGGGCGATATCGTCCGGCTTCGTGGACGCGATGACGCGGGATAGCTAAGATCGTTTCTCGAGTCCCGAGGCCGCTCCGGCAGGGGTGCCGAGGAGACGCCGACCTCCATCCATTTCGCCAGCCAGTGAGGGTTCCATGAGGCGCACCGTTGTAGCACTGCTCTTCGTGCTTGCGGCCTCCGTTGCTTCGGGCACGGCCGGCGCGCCGGCTCCGAACGCTGCTCAGGGTCCGGGCGAGACGATCGTCATCCGCGGCGGCTGGCTGTTCGACAGCGTCGACGACGACCGCCGTCGCAATCCGGGCATCGTGGTGCGGGCCGGCAAGTTCTGGGCGATCGGCGCGACCGACGAGGAGATCGCCGGACTCGAGAACGCCGGCACCATCGAACTGGACGACGGTGTCACCATTCTCCCCGGCTTCTTCGACCTGCACGCCCATCACGCGATGGACATGTTCGGCGAAGGGCGCATCGACGAGGTCGACTACTATCCGCTCATCTTCCTCGCCAACGGTGTGACATCGGTGT
>CBDUXW010000295.1:0-4782 GCA_965371275.1 uncultured bacterium
AGGTCATGGGCACCGCCGGCTACATGGCGCCCGAGCAGGTGGAAGGGCTCGAGACCATCGACCACCGTGCCGACCTGTTTGCTTTCGGCTGCCTGCTCTACGAGATGACCGCGGGCAAGCGCGCCTTCGGCGGCGCCTCGGTGCTCGACACCCTGCACGCTATTGCTCGCACCGAGCCGCAGCCAATCAACGAAATCAAGCCGGGCCTGCCGGCCGAGCTCGAGCGCATTCTCGCCAAGTGCCTCGCCAAGGATCCCAGCGCCCGCTACCAGCACGCCGACGATCTGGTCGTCGATCTGAAGAACCTGACGGGAGCGGTGGAATCGGGTACAGCGACAATGAACGCCGGGCCGGCGACCGCCGTGGCGCCGAGCCGTGGGGGGCCGCGCGTATCGCTGGCGCTCGTCGGTTTCCTGGTCGTCATCGCACTGGCAGCGGGTGTATTCGGCGGCCCCTTTCTCGTGGGCTCCGCTGAAAGCCCCATGATGATCTTCGACATCGAGCTCCCCACCGACGTACGCATGAACCCGTCGGCAGGTCGCAGCGCGATGGCGATCTCGCCCGACGGCAACACCATCGTGTACTCCGCCATCGATGATCAAGGCATCCAACGGCTCTATCGCCGGGCCATCGACGCGTTGGTATCCGTGCCCATCGCCGGCTCGGAGGGCGCCATCACCCCGACGTTTTCCCCCAGCGGCGATTCGCTTGTCTACTTCTCCGGCGGCAGGATCCACAGGCTGCCGCTCGCCGGCGGTGACGCCGTACGTTTGGCGGATACCTCCCGCACACAAATGCCCGGCTGGGGCGACAACGGCTATATCTATTACGTCGACTCAAACACGAGCCTGCGACGAATCCGCGCCGCAGGCGGCCAGCCGGAACTCGTTCACGAGCTCGAGGGCGACGACATCTTCGGACCCCGTATTCAGGTGTTGCCGGGCTCTCGGGGCCTCCTCGTGGAGATCGGTCCGACGGCGCCACGACCGGTTTACGCCCTGGATCTGGAGAGCAAGGATCTGCACGCTATCGGCGTCGCCGGCGGTCGGCCGACGTACTCGCCGGCGGGTTATGTCCTCTTCGCCAACGACGGCTCCCTATGGGCGCGGCCGTTCGATGTCGACTCACTGCAACCGACGGGTCCGGAAGCCTTGGTCACCCAGGGCCTGTACACCGCGGGCCAAGGAGTGGCGCGCTTCAGCGTCTCCGACGACCACAAGCTGATCTATGGCCCCCGTGAAGGCGCGGCGAGCACCGGCGAGTCGCTGGTCTGGCTCGGCAGCGCCGGCAACGAGGTCGATCGCAGCCCACCGACCGACGGCGCGATCATCCTGGTGCGTGCGTCTCCGGATCCGCGCCGCCTCATGGTGACCATCTTGCGCGACGACAACAGTCGCGCCCTCTACCTTTATGATGCCGTCCAGAGGACGTTTCAGCTTTTTACGGACGAGGGTCAACCGTCGTACCCCGTGTGGTCGCCCGACGGCTCCTACGTCTATTTTTCCGCCGCCGCGGACGGCGGCGATGTCGACATCTTTCGCCGGCGCGCCGACCTGAGCTCCGCCCGGGAGACTGTGTTGGCAGCGGAGAGCTGGCAATTCGTCAGCGGGATCTCGCCCGACGGCGAACGGCTCTTCTACACGCAAGTAGCGCAAGGGAGAGCCGAGGGGGCGGATATCTGGTCGACCTCGGCCGAGCCGGGCGGCGAGCCGGAACCGTTGATAGTCGAAGCCGGCAACCAATTCGGCGTGGAACCGTCACCCGACGGCGAGTGGTTCGCCTACACCAACGCCGGCGTCGGCGACCCCGAGATCTGGTTGCGCCGCGTCGACGGCGAGGGGCCCGGCCAGAAGGCGTCGAGCGCGCAAGGTGACGACCCGGCATGGTCGCCTGACGGAGGCGAAATTTTGTATGACTGGCGCGGGACCCAGTACAGCGTCCGCGTTGAGCTCTCGTCCCCACCGGTCATTCAACCGGCCGAGCAACTGCCCTTCGTGAGTCCGCCGTCCCGAGGTGCAAACATACGCACTTTCGCCGCCTACGATGACGGCGGCGAGACGCGTTTCGTGATGTCGGATTTCAACTTCGGCGGCGGGTTTGGCGACGGCGAGGAGCGCATCATCGTGGTCATCAACTGGCTCGAGATGCTGCGGCGCCAAACCGAGGGGCAATAGGCCGGGTCCGCTTTAGGCTCGGCGGTGGCGCCGCCGGCACCGCCGGGCATGCACGTAGCTCACGGCGAAGGCCTCGCTAGCGGAAGTTCGTGTACAGCATGAACACGCCCATGACCACGAGGAACACGGCGAATGCCTCGCGCAGCCGCTGCTGCGGCATCCGCGACGCGAGCCGGCTGCCGATCACCGTGCCGACCGTGCCGATCATCACGAAGATCGAGATGAGCTGCCAATCGACCACCAGCTCGAGATCGGCCAGGACGTCGAGATACTTCACGAAGCCGGTGAATGACTTCAGCGCGATGATCGTGAGGCTGGTGCCCACGGCGCGATGCATCTCGAGGCCGCCGAGCAAGACGAGCGCCGGGACGATCAGAAACCCGCCGCCGACGCCGACCAAGCCGGTGACGACGCCGACGACCAAGCCATCGCCGGCGATCTTCCAGGCGGCGCGTGCGTCCCCCACCACGTTGACGTCGTCCACCTTGGGCGGCCTCACCATCAGCGTGGCGGCGGTCAACATGGTGAAGCCGAAGAAGATCAGTTGCGTCGTCCCCGAGACGTACGCGGAGACGGCGGCACCGAGGTACGCACCCAGCATGCCCGGCACGCCGAACAGCAGGACCGACCGCCAGTCGACGAGACGGCGGCGCGCATAGGGTAGCGAGCCGACGAGGGCGATGGCGCCGACGATGGCCAGCGACTCGGCAATGGCGACCTTTTCCCCTTCGCCAACCAGGAAAATCAGCACCGGCACGGTGAGAATCGAGCCGCCGGAGCCGAGCAGTCCCAAGCTCAGCCCGATCGAGAGGGCACCGATCCAAGCCATCCTTCATGCCTCCGTCGATGCCGACCGCAGGGTCCTGGGCTCAGCCCACCTCTGCTTCGGCGATCTTGCGCTGCTGTGTGGCGCGCATCGCGCGTGGCAACGCTAGCACCATGGCCACGAGCAAGCCGCCGCACACGACGAGCGTCACGACGTGCGCCGCGGGCGCCGCATCCAGCGGCGGCAGGATCATCACATACAGGTCGAGCGCGCGGCCCAACAGGACGACGATGGACACCTGCATGAGCGTGATGCGCGAGCGCTTCGGACGCGCCGGCAACAGAATCGCAAACGGCACGACGAAGCTCAACACGGGGACCAACCAGAAACCCGCCACCCAGCGCGGATTGTCGCGCAGCACGAAGTAGATCGATTCCTCGGGGATGTTGGCGTACCAGATCAGGAGGTACTGGCAGAACCAGATGTAGGCCCAGAACGCCGAAACCCCGAACAGGAGCTTGCCGAGGTCGTGCAGCACCGCCCGGTCGACAGGCTCCCCTACGACGCGCTCGGCGGGCGTCGAACACAGCGCCGTTACCGCCGCCAGTCCACCGAGAAAGGCGCCGCAGAACAGGTACACCCCGTACATCGTGCTGAACCACTCCGGCTCGAGCGACATCGCCCAATCAAACGAAGCCACCGACATCGTGACGGCGAACAGCAGCAGGAAGAAGACCGAGGTCCGCGCCAGTCGGAACCGCGACGCGGAGCTCGGCGCCTGCAACACCTCGGCGAGTCTCTTGCGCAAGGCCGCCACTCCGATCAACCAGAACGCCAATATCAGCGCCGCCCGCAGCAAGAAGAACGGGCCGTTCAACCACGCCACCTTGCTCTGCAGTATCTCGCTGGCCGCAACAATCTCGGGATCGCTCCACGGGTACAACGCGGTGCGACCGGCGAACACCGCAATGGCCAAGAACACGGTGGGGATCGGAATCAGCAGGGCGACCGCCATCGGCACGCGGCGGATCGGATTCCACCAGCTCGCCCCGGTCAGCACGCAGAGCGCAACGAGCGCCGCACCGCCGAGGCAGATCCCGGCGCCGAGCAGGCCGGCGACCAGCAAGGCGCCGTAGGCGCCCGCCGGGTCCACGGGCAGCAGCAGCAAGGCAAGCGCCAGGCTGGCCGCGGTAACGATCGCCGCGGACAACAGCGGTTGATCCCGGACGTCGCCTGCAAGCTTCATTGCGAGCCCTCGACGACGGCCGGCTGCGCCGCGATCTGGAGCTGGCGAATGTACATCAACACCCGCCAGCGATCGATCGGCAGAACCTGCACAGCATGTGACGGCATGATGCCCTGCCCCCGCGTGATCACATGATAGATACGGCCGTCCGGGTACGAGCGCGCGTGTTCGGCGTGAAAGCTCGGCGGATTCGGGAACCTGCCGTTGCCGATGATCGGACCGTCGCCGTCGCCGCCCGGGCCATGACAGGTCTGGCATATCGTTTCGTAGACTTGGCGACCGCGGCGCATGTTGTCCTGCGTACCGTCCAGCGGATTGACCAGCTCTTCGCCGGCGCGAATCGCCTCCTCTTCGCTGGCGCCGTACGGGAACGGGCGAAAATCGATCGGCACGGTGCCCTCGGGCGGCATCAACATCGCCATGCCGTCGGCGGTCAGCGCGCTCGACGCGTAGCTCTCATAGGGAACCGGCTCCATCATGTCGGGGAAAATCGTCATCGCCGGCCGCTCACCGGAAGCGCCACAGCCGACCAGGGCGGCGCCGGCGACGATCACCACAGCGGCTCTCAACCGGCTCGCGGCACGCATCAGACGACC
>CBDUXW010000296.1:0-4779 GCA_965371275.1 uncultured bacterium
GGTCGGCGGGATTGGCGTCGGGGTAGAGCCGCGACAGTATCCGGTTGCCGGCCGTCGAGGACATGTTGGTAACGTGCAAATCGAGATCGCCGTCGTTGTCGTAGTCGCCGAACGCCACCCCCATGCCGTTGCCGGGATCGAGTACGCCGCGTTCGCCGGCTGCCTCGCGAAAGCGGTCGCCCTCGTTGAGGAAAAATCCGTTCTCGCCGAAGTCGTTGGCGACGTAAAGGTCCTGGTCGCCGTCGCTGTCGACGTCGGCGAAGCTCGCCGCGTAGCTCCAGCGGCTGTCCTGCACGCCCCATTCGGCGGCTGCCTCGCGAAACGTGCCGTCGCCTCTGTTGATGAACAGTAGGTTGGGTGTGCCGTTGGTCGCCCGGTCCCACGCGTTCGGCATGACGATGCCGTAGCGGTTGTAGGAGGCCACATAGATGTCCTGCCAACCGTCGCCATTGACGTCGGCCGCCGCGGCGCTGAAGCCGACCGCGTTCACGTCGACGCCTGCCTCCAGCGATCGATCGATGAACAGCAGGTCGCCGTCGGGTATCAAGCGGTTCTCCAGCAAGATCTGCGTTTCGAGCGCGGCGAGGAACAGGTCCGAATCGCCGTCGTTGTCGACGTCGACGAACAGCGGCCCGGTGCCTGCCGGCGCCAGATCGACGAACGTCTCCGATGACACGTCGCGGAAGCCGCCGGCGCCGTCGTTCAGGTACAAGTGGTTGCTTTCGACTCCGGTGGTCACGACGTCGAGCAAGCCGTCGTTGTCGACGTCGGCCACCGCGACGCCGTGAGCGACGACGGTGTCGTTGGGTGCGGTGCCGAACTCCGGGAACGAGGCGTGCACGCCGGCCGGAATGGCGATCTCAGAGAACAGGTCGATAGCCGCCACCATGGATTCCATCGACTCGAGCTCGAACCGGTGTATCTGCCAGGTCTCGGCGTCGGTGTCGTCGTTGTTGTCGGTGGTGGCGAGCGTCGGCGGCGGCGGCAGACCCCGCCGGCTCGCCGCGATGTTCGCCCAGCCGGTGAGCCACTCGCGGCGGCCGAGAGTGTCCCGGCCGACGATGAAAAACCAGATCCGCGCCGTGCCGTTGATCAGCTCATCCTCGTGGGCTGCGGGCGACGTGCCTTGAACGATGTCGTCGAGCTCGAACTCCGCACCTTTGACCTTGAAGCGAACGTCTTCGATCGACACGAAGTGCTCGAGGACGGCTTCGAGGTTGCTGATGAACACGGCGCGGTCGATCGGCGGTCGTGCCCCGTTACCGGCCGACGCCGCGGTCAGGGCGCCGCCGGACGGTGGATTCCAGCCGTGCTTGAAGATCCACTTGACCCAGGGCACATCCGGCGCCGGCTGGCTCGGCAGCGGGTCACCGATGATCGAATCGCCGAAGTAGCGGACGATCGCGGGGCGGTCTTTGTCGCGCGCCGCCACCGAGAGTGTCAACAGGTCGTTGGCCAACGATTCGGACAGGTTTTCGATCGTATCGAGACGCTCGACGTCGACCTGGACCTGGCTCTCGACATTTGCGGCGGGGGTGGCTGTCGCGGCGGTCAGCGCGGCGACCATCGCGAGCAGGCCGAGCGGTGTTTTGCCACGGCCCACTAGGCCGAGCCGGTCAACGGATCGCGGCTGCACCAGTCTTGTCGAGTCAACGCTCATGGCGTGATTCTAGACCAAGGAGCCGCTCCGGAAGCCACGTCCGATGGTCCAGAGTGTGCTGCGAACCGCAACGGCGGGTCCGGAGGTGTCTGCGGGTGGTCAGCGTAGAGGGATGCCGCCGGTGTCACCCGTGCCCCGGCGCAGGAGGTGCCGGCGATCCACGGCGACGGCCCGCCAGGTTTCCTCCACGCCGCCCGGCCAGCGCACGACGATCCGATCGACGAGCGACGCCTCACCCAGGCCGAAATGCGCGGTCAGCGCGTCCTGGGACAGGTAGGACGCCGAGCTACCCACCGCGTGGAGCTGGCGCGCGTCGCCGGTTTCTACGCGGAGCACGGCGCCCAACGCGTGAACGTTCGGCCCGTCCTGCACCAGGTCCAGCTCGATCCAATGGGTGCCGGGAGAGCCGGAGTTTTCCAGCAGCAGGAGCGATCCGCCGCGCTCGAGCACCGCCAGATCGACATCGCCGTCGCGGTCATAGTCGGCGGCTGCCGCCCCGCGGGCGACGAGGAGCCGGTCGAAAGGCGGCCCGGCGACTTCCGAGAGGTCGAAGAATCCTTCCTTGCCGAGGTTCCAGAAGAGCTGCATGCGCTGCGGCAGCAACCGCGACACGTCCGCCGGATCCTCCAACGTGTGACCGTTGGCGATGAACAGATCCGACCAGCCGTCGTTGTCGTAGTCGATGAAGCTCGTGCCCCAACCGACGTAGTCGAGGCCGGTTGCGCCGAGGCCCACCAGGTCGGCCACATCGGTAAAGAGCAGATCTTCGCCGCTGGAGCCGGCGGACATGTGGTTTTCGTACAGCGCGTTTTCCTGGGCGATCCAATGGGTGATGAAGAAGTCCAGGTCACCGTCGCGATCGTAGTCGCCTACCGTCAAGCCCATCGCCCCGCGATAGTCGGCCGTCAACGACACCGTGGAGATGTCGTCGAACGAGCCGTCGCCGCGATTGAGAAAGAAGGCGTTGTCGGAGATGTCGTTGGCGACGTAAAGGTCGACGTCGCCGTCGGCGTCCCAGTCGCACCACGCCGCGGACAGGCTGCGTCCCTGCAGGTTGGCAACGCCGGCGCTCTCGGCGACCTCGGTGAAGCGACCGTCGCCGTCATTGCGAAACAGGAAATTCGGCGCCGGGTCGTACGAGGCGGGGTTGAGCGTGAAGGGAACCGTGTGGCCGTACTGCATCAGCGACGTCGCCGCCCCGACGTCGTTGTTCTGATGGAAATCGACGTAGTTGGTGACGTACAGATCGAGATCGGCGTCGCCGTCGTAGTCTCCCCATGCCGCCCCGGCGCTGAAGGCGTCGGCGCCGCCGACGGCGGCCGACTCGGTGACGTCCGTGAAGCGGCAGTCGCCGTCGTTGCGAAACAGGGCATTGGGGCCATAGTTGGTGGTGTATAGGTCGAGATCACCGTCGCCGTCGTAGTCGCCCCACGCGGCACCCATGCCGAAGGCCTTGAGACCGACCCCGGCGGCGTCGCCGATCTCGGCGAAGGTTCCGTCGCCCCGGTTGCGGTACAGGGCGTTGCCCGCCATCGTGGCGCGCTGCGCGGCCGGTGAATCGATCGGGCCGACGAAGTTCACCACGTAGAGGTCGGCGAAGCCGTCGCCGTCGCAATCGCCCCAGGCCAGGCCCGAACCCATGTCCTCCGGCAGTAGCCGCGAGCGCTCGAGGGGGAAATGATGAAAGCCGATGCCGGCGCGCGTCGTCGCGTCCGTGAAGTGGGTCGAGGGAGCGCCCGCCGGCAGCCCACGGGCCAAGATATCTTCGATGCCCGACGACTCGCCGCCGTCTCGGACCCGCTCCACCAGCGCTACGGCGGCGACGATCAGCAGCGTCAACAGCGTTGCCGCAGCGCCATACCGAACCAGCAGCGTCTGTCGCGGGGTCACCGAGCGGCGCTGTCTGCCGATTCGACGCGGATGCGTGCCTGCGCCCAGGACATATCGGTGATGCGGGCAGTCAAGCCCTGATCGGGAAGGAGGAAGCGGATCAGGTCTTGGTTGACCTTGCGGTAGCGCAGGCGCGCCTCGACCGATAGCTCCGTGCCACCCTCGGCGTCCGGACCCGACCAGGAAAACGAATAGGTGGAAACATCCGAGTGGCCGGGAAACAGTGTTCTCTTGAACCGTGCGCCGACCATCTCCCACAGGTTGTGGCGGTCGATCAGGTTGCCGTCGATGTCGATGGCCTCGGCTTTGAAGACCGCCGTGTCCGGCGGCAGGAAGTTGTTCTCAGCGAGCGCGCCGGATTCGAACACGAGCGTACCCGCCGCGTCTCGTACCTCCACATGTATCCACGCCTGGATGATGTCCAGGGGGCCGGTCGGGAAGTTATGCCCCGCCTTGTTGTTCAGCGAGACCACCTGGATGCGAATCTCCTCGCCCGGGTGCACGACTTCGGGGGCGATGATCTCGATCGGCACGGTCGGCCCCTGGGTCCACTTCTCGGAGATCTCCGGCACCGGTAGATCGCCGCGCAGCCATTGCTCGGTCAGAGAGACGTGCTCCTCGGCACCCGGTAGGTCGAGCAGCAGAGGCAGGTACTGATTGGCGGCCAGAAAGCGGTGGCTACGGTGCTTACCGTCGTCCGCCACGCGGTTGTAGTCGTCGACGTCTCCCGTAGCGGGATCGAGCGAATCGACCAGACGCATGTGGCACTCGCGACAGGTGATCGTCTGCGTCAGGTCGTCGGGCAGGTGCCAGCGGCTTTGGCGCCAGGTGTCGTATTGGTTCTGCAACTGGACCCAGCCGACGTCGTTGATTTCCTCGTCGATGAACTGTTTGTGGCAGGCTCCGCAATACTCGGGCGTCTTGTACAGGCTGCGGGTCCAGGAGGTGACGTGATGTCGTGGGTAGGCGCGGATCAGGAAACGACCCAGCCAGGCCGGCAACGGATCGTCCGAAAGCTCGTGTAGATAGCGTGTCTGCGCGGCCAGGGTGTAGTTGGCGTTGCCGCGCACGTCGGTACTCTCTATGGAGTGACACACGACGCACGAAACTCCCTGTTGCAAGCCGATGCCCGAAAGGTCGGGGCTGTGCAGATTCTTCAGGCCGGAAAAGAGGGCGATCGGATCATGGCAGCCGCCGCAGTAGCGGGTTGCCTCGGGCCCGTTGCTGGC
>CBDUXW010000297.1:0-4766 GCA_965371275.1 uncultured bacterium
GAACCGCGGCGTGTAGTTGTCGAGCACCGAGTAGGGATCCGGCCAGGGCAGCTCGCAGCCGGCCTTGTAGGCGGCGTTTTGCGGGTGCGGATGAAGAACTCGTCGTTGGGGGCGACGAGGGTGTCCGGCGTCAGCTTCGACAGGTCGTGCACCAGCCGGCCGAGTTGTTAGCGCGCCAACAGCGGCGACCCGGGTTGCCAGGTGTCGGCAATGAAGTTCGCGCCCCACTCATGTAGCCTCCGGCGTCGGGGAATTGGAAAGGAAGGAGCGCGCGTGCGAGGAGTCTTTCAAGCCTGGGGCCGCATCCTGCAGGGGTACCGTCCCGTTTTGTCGATCGAGATCACCGGCAAATGCCCGCTGTCGTGCCCGGGGTGCTACGCCTATGGCGAAGATCACCTCGGAGGCGACGGCATCCAGCTCGCCGGGTTGCGCGACTTTCATGGGCAAGAGCTGATCGACGGCGTGTTGGGCCTGATCGACAAGCACCGGCCGTTGCTCGTGTCGATCATCGGCGGCGAGCCGCTGGTGCGGGTCAAGGAGCTCAACGAGCTGTTGCCGCTGCTCTCGCGACGCGGTATCCACGTTCATCTGGTCACCAGCGCCGTGGTACCGATTCCGCCGGAGTGGGCGAGCATCAAGAACCTGCGGATCAGTGTGTCGATCGACGGCCTCCAGCCCGAGCACGACGAGCGCCGCAAGCCGGCGACCTACGAGAAGATCCTCCAGAACATCAAAGGCCACCGGGTGACCGTTCATTGCACGGTAACGCGCCAGCAGGTGCAGCGTCCGCGGTACGTCGAAGAGTTCGTGCGCCAGTGGTCGGACATGGACACAACGAAGCGGCTTTGGATCAGTTTGTACACGCCACAGGTCGGCGAGGTGTCCGCCGAGCGCTTGCGGCCCGAGGACCGCGAGGTGGTGGTCAACGAACTGCGACGCTTGCACCGCGTGTATCCGAAGCTCGATATCGGAGATCGCACGGTCGCGGTGTACGGCGCACCGCCGAGCTCTCCTGAGAACTGCATCTTCGCCCGCACGACGGAGTGCGTTTCGGCCGACCTCGCCTCGCCGATCACTCCGTGCCAATTCGGCGGCAATCCGGACTGTTCAGATTGCGGCTGCATGGCCGCCGTGGGGCTAGCGGCCTTGGGCCGCTACAAGATCGGCAACCTGGTGGCGGCCGACTCCCTGTTCAACGCGTCGCTCGGTATTGGCGAGTTCTTTCGCCGCCGTCGCTTGGCTTGCGTGGCGCCCGTGGTTGCGGCGGACCGTAGACCTGCGACCCCCGGCAGCACGGCTGAAAGCCCCTGAGCGAGCTCACCTCGCGGATCTGCGGCACGAGGCTCGTAGGGCTGGACGTTTCGGAGCGTACGACGAACGCGATCTCGCGTCGTCGCCAGACGTCGAAGCCCACGAAGTCTTCAAAGGGGTTCACCCTCTGATACCGGCGGCCGCCGAGCCGGCCGTCATCGATGCCTACGTGGAGGTGGATATTTCTAGAATAGTTTCACCCGAACTCCCCTCAAACCTCGGAGCACCGATCTGATGAAACGAACGGCCACACGCCGACGCTGATGGAGTACTCGCGCTTCAACTACGTCGCTCAGCCGGAGGACGGCATCGCCGTAGAGGACCTCACCCCTAAGATCGGACCCTACGACAAGTGGGCGACGATGTGGGGCTACAAGCCGATCCCCGGCGCTGCCACGCCGGACGACGAGCTGCCGACGCTCGACGAGTGGGCCCGCGCCAGGACGGCGTTCGGTTCGAGCCGGTACCGCGGGCCAAGCAGCAGGAGGCGACGCGGGCTTTGCTCGCCAACGCGTGATCGTCTCGATCATCAGGGGGTTTGGGCGCCCCGAAGCCGAAGAGGCGCAGTAGCCGGCGTTGGCGCAACCGTGATGGATTAGGCCGCGGGTCTGGCGCTGGAATGCAAGGAGGGCCGACGCACGGCCCCCGGGACGCGGGCTACTCGAACCGCGGCGTGTAGTTGTCGAGCACCGAGTAGGGATCCGGCCAGGGCAGCTCGTAGCCGGCCTTGTAGGCGGCGTTGCGCGTCCAGTAGGGGTCCCAGAGATGGGCGCGGGCGAGCGCGCACAGATCGGCGCGGCCGGCGGCGAGGATTGTGTTGACGTCCATGAACGAGGAGATGTTGCCCACCGCCATGGTGGCGATGCCGGCCTCGTGCCGAACCCGATCGGCGAACGGCGTCTGGAACTGGCGACCGTACACCGGCTTGGCGTTCGCCACCGTCTGGCCGGCCGACACGTCGACGATGTCGCACTCGTGCTGCTTGAGGAGCTTGGCCATTTCGACGGCGTCTTCAGGCTGTGTGCCGCCGGGCGCCCAATCGACCGCCGAGATACGCACCGACATCGGCTTGTGCGCCGGCCACACGGCGCGCACCGCATCGAACACCTCCAGCGGAAACCTCATCCGGTTCTCCAGGCTGCCGCCGTACTCGTCGTCACGCTGGTTGATGAGCGGTGAGATGAACGTGGCCAGCAGATAGCCGTGCGCAAAGTGCACCTCGAGGATGTCGAAGCCCGCCTCCTCGGCCATCTCCGCGGCGCGGACGTGATCGTCGCGCACCGCGTCCATGTCGGCCCGGTCCATCGGCCTGGGAACCTGACTGTTGGCAAGGAAGGGAATCGGCGACGGCCCCAGCAGCTCCCAGTTACCGTCGTCGAGCGGTTGATCCATGCCCTCCCACGCCAACTTGGTGGAGCCCTTGCGGCCGGCGTGACCGAGCTGCATGCCGATCTTGGCGTAGCTGTTGTCGTGAACGAAATCGACGATGCGCTTCCAGGCGCCGACGTGCTCGGGCTTGTAGAGCCCCGCGCACCCCGGCGAAATTCGACCGTCGCGGCTGACGTCGGTCATCTCCGTGATCACCAGCCCGGCGCCGCCGACCGCGCGACTGCCGATGTGCACGTAGTGCCAGTCGCCGGGCGTACCGTCGTCAGCCAGGTACTGGCACATCGGTGACACGACGACGCGATTGGCCAGCACCATGTCGCGGAGGCGGAACGGCGTGAACATGGGCGGCGGCGACGGCGTGGCACGCGCGTCGATGCCGCTGATCGCGGCGACCTGGGCCACCGCATCGTCGCCGGCCTGCTCGATCGCTTGCGCAGCGAACCATTCGTCGACACCGGCAACGAACTCCGCGTCGCGCTCGCGCAGGTTCTCGTGGGTGATCCGCAGGCTGCGGGTCAGCAAGTTGAACGCAAACTGGGTCGGCTCGAAATCCATGTAGCGCTCGGTGTCTTCGAACCACTGCAGGCTGACCTGGGCGGCGCGCTGCAAGCTCGCGGCATCCGGGCGACGCTCCTGCTCGTAGGCTTCCAGCGCCGTGCTGATCGCCGCAGCGTCGGGCGAACGGCCGGCATGTTCCTCTAGAGCCGCGGCAAGCGCGATGGAATCCTCCATCGCCAGCTTGGTGCCCGACCCCACCGAGAAATGCGCTGTGTGCACTGCATCTCCGAGTAGGACGACGTTGTCATGGTGCCAGCGCTCGTTCGTGATCGTCGGGAAGCTGCGCCAGACCGATCGGTTCTTCTGTAATCGGTGGCCCTGCAGCTCTTCCTCGAACAGCGCCTCGCAAAAGGCGACGGTCGCGTCTTCATCTTCCGGATCCAAGCCCGAAGCCTCGAAGGTCTCATCAGTGGCCTCGACGATGAACGTCGACTCGGACACCGCGTACTGGTAGGCGTGAACCCGCCACAAGCCGTGCTCGTTCTCCTTGAAGTAGAACGTGAACGCTTCGAATGGTCGCGTTGTACCGAGCCAGGTGAACTTGTTGGGGCGCCAGTCGATGTGCGGCTTGAAATGCTCGGCGAGGCTGTCGCGCACGAAGCTGTTGGCGCCGTCGGCGCCCAGAATCAGGTCGGCGTCGCCGAATTGCTCGAGGCTGTCGACTTCCACCTCGTGCTGGATGTCGACGTGCAGCTCGCGGCATCGGTCTTCGAGGATCGACAGCAACGCGGTGCGGGCGAACCCGGCGAAGCCGTGCCCCGTCGAGCTCAGCACCCGACCCTCGTAGTGAATGTCGATGTCATCCCAGTGATAGAAGGCGTCGATGATCCGCGCGTAGCTCTCGGCATCGGCGTCGCGCAGGTTGTCGAGCGTCGCGTCCGAGAACACGACGCCGAAACCGAACGTGTCGTCGGGACGATTGCGCTCCAATACGGTGATGTGATGGGCGGGGTCGGCCTTCTTCAGAAGAATCGCCAGATAGAGGCCGGCGGGGCCGCCACCGATACTTACGACGTTCATGAAACACCTTTGATGAGGTGCCCGGCGATGATCAACTGCTGGATCTCCGTGGTGCCCTCGTAAATGCGCAGCGCCCGAACCGAGCGGTAATAACGATCGACCGGATGGTCCTTCAGTACCCCGCGGCCGCCGATGATCTGGATCGCATCGTCGACTATTCTCTGCGCCGCCTCGGTCGCATAGGACTTCGCCATCGCTGCCTCGACGGTCACGCGGTCGGCGCCGCCGTCCTTCTCCCATGCGGCTCGATACACGAGCAGCCGCGAGGCCGCGAGCTCGGTGGCCATGCGCGCCAACTTCTGCTGGACGAGCTGGAACTCCGCCAGCGGCTTGCCGAACTGGCGACGCTCGACAGCATGGCGCAGCGCCTCGTCGAGCGCGCCGGCCGCCATGCCGCAGGCAGCGGCTCCGACGGTGAAGCGCAAGCGGTCGAGCGTCGCCATGCCGATCTTGAAGCCGTCGCCCTCTTCGCCGAGGCGGCACGCTAC
>CBDUXW010000298.1:0-4766 GCA_965371275.1 uncultured bacterium
CAGGCCCGGCAACGCACGGCCCGCTTCAGCGCATCCGACTGGCCCCAGCTAGCCTTTGGACAAACCATCATCGTCGCCGCGCCCCGCGAGGACACCATCGGGCCGGCCGCCTATCCGTGGGTCAAGATCCTCGACGTGCGCGCCGAAAAGCAGTTCACCGTCGGCAAGTACGGCACGCTGCACGCCTACTTCGATCTATTCAACGCCCTCAACACCAACTCGCTGACGCGCGCCAGCACGCGGTCGGGTGGCAACTTCAACACCATCGTCGACATCATCCAGCCGCGCGTTTTCCGCATCGGAATGGGCTGGAATTTCTAGCGGGCAATCGGGCTCGTCCAAGCGCGAATTGCCAATTTTCTCAAAAAATCCTCCGCCCGGCAGAATTCGCGCATGTTTTGAGGGATTTTTGAGACATCGACCCCTCCATCGAGCAGTCTTTGCCTCGTTCCGGCAAGAACCACTTCACAGGGAGGTCGATGATGAGCAAGCTGAAGTTACTTTCGAGGCTGGCGATAGCGGGAATCGCCGTCTCCGTTGTGGTGCTGTTGCTGTTGTCCGTTCCCGCTTCCGCCGCCAAGGGGCCGCTCCAGAAGGGCAAGGGTGGGGGAGGAAAAGACAAGAGCAGTAACCCGGTGATGCACGCGGACTTTCGCGACGTATCCACGGATCGGATCCTGAGCGACGGCGACACCTACCTGACCGGCGAGATGTTCGGTACCGGCAATTTCGGCTTGCACCTCGAAGAGACGGCCAGCCGGGCGCTGACGATGGACTTCATGGACCAGGCCGGTGAGAACGGCAACCCGGCTCTTCCCTTCGTGCTCGCCACCGAGCAGGTGTTCTTCCGGAATACGAAAGTCACCTTCTTGGATGAGGACATTTGCGTCGACCCGACCTTACCGTGCATTCCGATCGGCGAGTCGCGGCGCTCGACTCTGGGGCTCAGCTGGACCGACGCGAACGGCGTTAACTGGCGGGTCCGGTTCAACGACGACGCGGAATTGGGTGGGGAGCTTGTGCAGATTACCCGTACCGCGCTCGGTACCTGGGAGATCGCGGCTGGTACCGAGGAAGCTCGGGTTACGAGCACGGGGCCCAAGGGCAAGGGAAAGCGGGTGGAAAACGACCACGGCCTCTTCAAGATGCCGTTTCTGGTCACGGTGACCTGCGACGACCCTCCGTCAAGCGTGGGATTGCCCTGTCAGTAGGCGGATGAGCGATGAGTCTCAACCCTTGACCAAGTCGCCCCGGTGTCGTTAGCGTCATCCGATCGGCGGATACGAGCGAGTGGAAGCCGAATCGGGGAAGAAGAGATGCGGCGAACAACGCACCGGGGTGAGGAGGATCCAGGGCAAGCTGCCACGCCCTCCGATGAGACTCCGCGGCCGGACCACAACGGCGATTTTCTGTTCTTCGGGCCGTACCACTTCGATCCGGGCTTCGGCCAGCTCTACCAGAACGGCGCCGAAATTCCGCTGCCGCCGCGGTCTGTGGACCTGCTGGCGCATCTCTTGGACCACGGTGGGAAGGTCGTCTCCAAGGACGCGCTGATCGAGGCCGGCTGGGGCCGCGCCTACGTATCCGACGCTTCGTTGAGCGAGGCCGTGAACCGGATCCGCGGTGCCCTCGGCGACGATTTCAAGGCCCAGCAATACATCCAGACGGTGCACGGGCGCGGCTACAAGTTCGTCTGCCCAGTGACCGTCGGCAACGGAGAGGAAGCGACGATCGAAGCGCCTGCGGCGGCGCAGTCGGCCTCTGCATCTCAGGCGCTGCCGGCGGCGAGGCAACCGAGGCTCCTGTATGGGATCTTCGGCATCTTCGCGGCCATATTGGCCGTCGGCCTGGTGTTTCGACTCACGACCAGCCGGCCCGCCTCCCCCCAATGGCTGACCACCGAGCTCGTCGCCGCCGGTGCGCAGAGGCAAGGGCCCGACGGTTTCAGCACGCTTTCTCCGGACGGTACCCGTATCGCCTACGCCAAAGACGGGCAGGTGTGGGTCTGGGATCTGGTGCGGGGCGATGAAGCCCAGCTCACCGGCCGCGGCCAGGAGGCCTCGGACTTCAGCAGTCCGTGGGGGATCTTCCGCTGGTCGGCTGACTCCCGCCGGATCGCCTACGAGTGGAACGACGACAGCGTTTCCCCGCGCCAGTTGCAGGTGCGAATCATCCCCGCGACCGGCGGTGAGCCCGAGGTCGTCTTTCGCCCGACGCCCGGGGCCGGCCGGGCGATCGTGCGCAGCTGGTCGCCCGACGGCGACGTGTTGCTCGTGGCGCTGTTGGTGTCCGATCTGGACGCGGCCGAGTTCGTGCTCGCCGAGCTGATGCTCGACGATGGGTCGATCCGCGTGCTGTCGGATACGTCGGTCATCTCCAGGAACGCGCTGACCAACAACAACGGTCTGCTCGAAGCTTCCTATGCCCCCGGCGGCGACAGGATCGCCTATTCCACGAGAGAAGACGGGAAAACGGTCGTTTACGTGATGACACGCGATGGCAGCAGGCGTGTTCAGGTCCCGAACGTCTCCACGATCGACAACTACCCACTCTGGTCGCCGGACGGACGGGTGCTGCTCATCACGCGCAACGACGGCGGCTCGACCGAGCTGGTGGCGATCGAGCTGGAGGGATTGCGGCAGGTCGGTGATCCGCTTTCGTTGCGGCTGAACGTGACCGGGCGGGTGGTGCCGCGCACCTGGACTCCCAACGGACAGCTCCTGTATGGCGATGCCGCCAGCGACACGACGATCTTCCGGTTGCCGATGGACTCCGCCTCCGGCGAAGCCACGGGTGACGCTGCATCGTTCACGGAGTTGCTGGGCGGTTTGATCGGTCTGCGGTTCGTACCCGCGCACGATGGGCAGGCGGTTATCGTCGGCGCCGCGGGGCGCCGCAGCGTCGAGCCGTATGTCTTGCGTCGCGATGGGTTCCAGGCCCTGTCCTGGCCCAACGACTTCACCGGCGGTCTCAGCCTGGTCGGCTGGGCGCCCGACGACTCCTGGGTTCTTCTGGGTGGCCTGCATGCTGAGCGACAGCTCGGATTTCATCGTGTTTTCCTCGATTCCGGCATGGTCGAGGAGGCCGTCGAAATTGCGGACTCCGAGCTCCACAACAACTTTGCGGTGCTGTCGCCGCAAGGGACGCGGGTGGCGCTCGAGCGCGGCACGGAGATCACCACGACGAGAGACATGCGAATGGCGGTGCTCGACCTCACCAGCGGCGAGCTCACCGAGCTCCCGGTGTCGGGCACTTTTCTGAAGTCAGGCTGGTCGCCCGACGGACAGCGCCTCGCCGTGGCGCGTGTTCTCGACCGTGGATACGACCTCCTCATCGTACCCATCGACGGTGCGCCGCCGACGACACTGGCGGAGTTTGCCCCGGACGGCCGCTTGTCGGCGCCAACCTGGTCTCCCGACGGTCGCTACATCGCCTACCGCTACAGCGAGGAGGACGTGCAGGAGATCCAGGTGATCGCCGCGGACGGGGGGCAGCCACGAGTTGTATTCGCGGGAGATCCGCGGGCTGGACACATGAGCACGATCCACTGGTCGGCCGACGGTTCCGGAATCTACTTCCACCGTGGTCGAGGCGAGGATCGTGTCTTCATCGCACGAAACTTCATCGATACGAGCGGCGACGAGATCAGGGTCGCCTCGGCGCTGCCGAGCCCGCCGCGGAACTGAAGCGCCGGCGTGTCGACGCCGCCGCGCAGCCCGGTGGAATTGACGGCGCTCAGTCCTCGTTGAACAACCGCCGCCGGGCGGCTTCGTCGCACGGCGCCTCCGGTCCTAGCGCCAAGACGTCGGGTACCCGCAGCGGATCCTCGGCGATGCCCTCGAACGCCCGCCCGCGCCGTTCATCGGCTGCGGCGCCGGGTTCGTAGAAAAGGTCGGTGAGCCATCCGACGTTGGCGTTCAACGCGGCGCGCGCCTCGTCGTGGCCCTCCGCATACGCGTCGGCGGCGGCGACCCAGTCGTCCTGAGCCCGCAACTGATCGCGGAGGCCGCGCACATCGTGCAAGGCCAGCGAAAGACCGTTGCCCCATGACGGGTCCGTCGACGTGGCCGCGTCGCCGATGAGAACAACGCCGTCACGATGGGGATGCGGGACACGGGTCTCCGCCCCCTCGAACATCGCCAGAGGCCCCGCCGCCTCTGCGACCTCGAAGGCGTCGGCGGACTGCCCGCAGACAATGCACTCATCGATGAATCGCGCCACGTTGTCGTCACCGCTCAGCATCGGCTCGTCGGTGTCGTGCCAGCGGATGAAGTAAACCCTGGCGCGTCCATCGGTCAGCGGGAACAAGATGCTGCCGCGGCCGCCGATGGTGTCGTGGCGAAGGGTGACCGATTCCTCGTTGACCCTCATGCCGCGCAGCAACAGACCGCCTATCTGCAAGCGCCTCTCGTCGCTCTCGGGCGTGAAGCCGCCCCAGCCGCGGACCTTGGAGTTGCGGCCGTCGGCACCGACAATCAAGCGCGCGCCGGCCTCGCTGACACCGTTGCCGCCTTGCATGGTCACGCTCGGCGCTGCGCCCGGGGTCACATGGGTCACCGTCACCCCGCGTCGCACCTCTGCACCCGCATCCTCGGCGGCGGCCAGGAGAACATCCTGCACGTCGGGATGATAGAAGTTCATACAGCCGACGCCGCGTGGCGTGGTGGCGAAGAAATCGCGCGCCTCGGCCGGCGATCCGTTGATCGAAACGTTCCAGTACGGCGCCTGATGGGCGCAGGTGGACATCAGAAGGTCGAAGAGGTCGA
>CBDUXW010000299.1:0-4765 GCA_965371275.1 uncultured bacterium
GACCCCGCCATCCGCCGCCCGCCGCCGCTGCCCAGTTGTCGGAATCGCTGCCGGGTCCGTCGCTGGCGGAAAAGAAACCGTTGATATTGAGTTTCTGGTTGGGATTGATGTCGGCGTCGAAGCCCAGTACTCGATTGTAGTCGTCGCCGTTCGCCTGGCGGTTGGTGAAGATCGCGCCCAATGTGGAGCGCGCCCCGATGTCGCGCTTGACCCTGGCCACGGTCCAATTTGTTGACGGCACCGCCGTGTCTTCGTCGTCTGCGTCGTCGGCAGGAAAGAAAGCATCGTCTGTTTGCAGGTTCAGCATAGCGATGCTCCAGTTGCCGACGCGGCCGGTCAGCTTGGCGCCGGCGAGAATCGGAATCGATGTGCCTCCCGGGCCGATGCCGATGCGACGCGAGTGATACACCTTGAGCAGCGGTGCGAAGCCGCCGCCGCCACGCCCGGTAGCGCTGGGGCCGAATTCGAAGATGCCCGCGTTTTCGAGGAAGAATTCCCGCTTCTCGGGGAAGAACAAAGAAAAGCGGGTGAGGTTGATCTGCTGCGCATCGACCTCCACCTGAGCGAAATCCGTATTCACCGTCAGGTCGAACGTGAGGCTGTTGGTCACGCCCCAGCGCAGGTCCAGACCGACGTCGCCGTCGTATGCCACATCGCCCACCGGTGTGTCGAACCCCTCAGATGCGTTGCCGGTGAAGAACGGCTTGACGCGCAGGTTCTGTCCCTGGTTGCCGACGTGCATGTTGGTGAGCTCGCCGAACAGCGAGGCGCGGAACATGTCGGCATCGCGTGGGATCGGCGCCCAGTGCACCTCTTCGTTGCGGCGCCGGATCAGACGGCGGACGTTGAGCCCCCACGTGCTGTTGTTGGGGTTGTAGCGCAACGTGTTGAAGGGGATCGCGAACTCCGCCGACCAGCCCTCATCGGTACGCGTCGCGGCGGCGTTCCACACGCCGTCCCACTCGTAGTTGCGAGTGCGTCCCTCGTCAGTGACCAGGGCGTCGGCGCGGGCTCCGAAAGGGTTGGTTTCGAAAAAGAACGAGTTGCGGCCATCGTGGAACGTGTCGAGGACAATCGCGATCGAATCGTCGGTCTCGAAGCGGCCGCCACCGAACGATTGACTTCCGTCGCGTTGCATCTCGGTGGCGATGATCGCCGATGGATCGGAGTCGAGCGCGCGGACGCCGATATAGAGCGTGGTTTCGGTGTAGACGAAATACACCAGCGTCTGCTCGCTGGCCGGGTTGCCCTGAACAGGCTCACGCTGTGTGAGGTCGGTTGCGGCTTGTGCCAGCCCCCAAACGGCTTCGTCGAGCCGTCCGTCGAGCGTGATTTCAGCGGCGACCGTTAGCGCCTCGACAGTTGGTGCTTCTCGCCCCGCCGCTCCGGCGCGCGGGCGCTGCCGGCGCTGCTGCATGAGCGCTGTCTGCGGCGCTTCCTGCTGGGGAAACGCCTCCCGCGGCACGGCCACAGCGGCCATGACGAAGACCAGCAGAACGGTAGTAAGAGGACGTACCACGACGGTCGGTTTGGCGTTGGGGAGGGGAAAAACCCCGACCGAGACACCGTCGGGAGCGATCCAATGAAGAATCGTAGCATGTGCCCCGATGAAACTCTTCAGCGCGTATGCCGGGGTACGTACACGCGGGTGCCCGCTTCCATGGAGTCGATCTGGGCGATCAGATCGTCGAGGTCGGTGGCGTCGGCCACGAAGTCGATTTCCGACGTGTTGATAACCAGCAGCGGCGTTTCGGTGTAGTGGTAGAAGTAATGCGCGTACGCCTGGTTCACCTCGTCGAGGTAGGCGTGCGAGATGCCGGACTCTTCATCGCGGCTGCGGCGGTGGACGCGCTGCATCAACACGTCGGTGCTGCTCTGCAAGTACACGACCATGTCGGGCGTGGGCACCTGCGGCGCCAACAGCGCCCAGACTCTCTCGTACAGCATCAGCTCGCTGTCGCTCAAGGTCAGGTGGGCGAAGATGCGATCCTTCTGGAAGGTGTGGTCGGCGAGCGTGAGCTGCTGAAAGAGCTCGCCCTGAGCCGCCTCGGACAGGTGCCGATAACGCGACAGCAAGAAGAATAGCTGGGCCTGGAACGCGGAGCCGGGGACCTCGTCGTAGAAGGCTTCGAGGAACGGGTTCGAGACGTCCTCGAGGATACGCACCGCGCCCAGCTTCTCCGAGAGCAGCGTGACCAGGGTCGTCTTGCCGACGCCGATGGGTCCTTCGAAGGCGATGTAGTTCCAGCGCATCAGTCTGTCTCCGGGGACGACAAGACCGGCGGTGGGGCCAGCAGCCAAACGCGATCGCCGATCGGCAGCCGCTCGAGAAGCTCGGCGACACTCACCTGCTCTATCGGATGTCGGGTTTCCGGGGCGATCTCGCTGAGAGGCTCGAGCACGAAACGCCTCTCGTGCATGCGTGGGTGTGGTACTTGCAGCGACGGCTCGTCGATCGTGGTGTCGCCGAACAACAGTATGTCGATGTCGAGTGGTCGGGGGCTGGGCTTGTTCGACGCATCGCGCACGCGACCGTGTCGTTGTTCGATCGCCAGACACAGTTGCAGTAACTCGTTGGCGTCGGTGGCGCCACGTATCGAGACGACGGAGTTCACGTACCAGGGATCATCGTTGCGGGCGGAATCCTGGGGCTCGGTCAGATAGAACGGGGCCACCGACCGGATCGTCAGGCCGGCACCGCGCAGGGCGTCGAGGCCGGCGCACAAATGAGCCGTTCTGTTTCCGAGGTTGGAGCCCAACCCTAGGTACGTGGTTTCCACTGGCACCGGAACCTGTGACGGCGGTGTTGGGGGGGGCGATCCCCGGCAAGTATACTCACGACACCGCGCAGACGCTTTTCCGCCTTCCTTTCTCGAGCCCCGGAACCCCTCAGAGCCTTGCAAGAATTCCTCAGTCGAATCGAAGAACGCTCCTTGCACGTCGGCGTGATGGGCTTGGGTTACGTCGGCGTGCCCCTGGCGCTCGCCTTCGCGAACGCGGGTTTCAAGGTCACGGGCCTGGATATCGACGAACTGCGTGTCGCCGATCTCAACGCCGGCAAGTCTTACATCGGGGACGTCGGCGATGCCGAGCTCGGCGGGCAGGTCGCAGCCGGCCGGTTGTCGGCAACCACCGACATGGGTGTCATCGCCGATCTGGACGCCGTGATCATCTGCGTGCCGACGCCGCTGAGCAAGACGCGCGACCCCGACGTGTCGTACATCCTGGCGGCGACCGACAAGCTCGTCGAGCACTTCCACCCGGGCATGCTGGTGCTCATGGAGAGCACGACGTATCCGGGCACCACCGAGGAAATTTTGTTGCCGCGACTGTCGGCCAACGGCGCCGTTGCCGGCAAGGATTTTTTCCTGGGGTATTCGCCGGAGCGTATCGATCCGGGAAACACGGAATACGGGCTCACCAACACACCCAAGATCGTCGGCGGCTACACACCGACGTGCGCGCGGGTCGCTGCGGCGTTTTACGAGACCATCGTCGACAGCGTTCACCTGGTGTCATCGTGCCGGGCCGCGGAGATGGTCAAGCTCCTGGAAAACACGTTCCGTTCGGTGAACATCGCCCTGGTGAACGAGGTCGCCATGATGTGCGATCGTCTGGAGATCGACACCTGGGACGTGATCGACGCCGCCGCCACCAAGCCCTTCGGTTACATGCCGTTTTATCCCGGCCCGGGGCTAGGCGGGCACTGCATTCCGGTGGATCCGCACTACCTGACCTGGAAGGTCCGCATGCTCGACTACCAGGCCCGACTCGTAGAGCTGGCCAGCGAGATCAACGCCGGCATGCCCGAGCACGTGGTCCACAAGGTGACGGACGCGCTCAACGACAACAAGAAGAGTGTGAACGGCAGCAGCATCCTCGTGTTGGGGGTCGCGTACAAGCGCGATATCGACGACGTACGCGAGTCGCCGGCGCTCGACATCATTCGTCTTCTGATGGCGCGGGGCGCCGAGGTGTCGTACAGCGACCCGAACGTGGCCGAGGTGAGCGAGGGTTTCGACGAGCCATTGAGATCCACCGATGGCGACCCGGCGGACTGTGCGGACTACGATTGCGTGGTGGTTTGTACCGATCACACGGCCTTCGATTGGCCGGCGATCATCGAGGCCGCATCGCTGCTCGTCGATACGCGCAACGTTACGGCCGGTCGCGACGACGCGCATATCGTTCGCATCTAGTGAGCGAGAACGAAAAAGTCGTTACCGTCAATCGCAAGGCACGGCACGACTACGAGATCATCGACAAGTTCGAGGCCGGTATGTCGCTGCTGGGCTCGGAGGTGAAGGCGCTGCGCGAGGGACGCGCCAACCTCAAGGACGCCTATGCCAGCATCGAGGGCAACATCGTCGTGCTGCACAACTGTCACATCGGCCCCTACCGTCCGGCCGGGCCCCACAACCAGCACGATCCCGAGCGTCCCCGCAAACTACTGTTGCACCGCCGCCAGATCGACAAGTTGCGTGGCAAGATCATCGAACGCGGGCTTACTTTGGTGCCGCTACGGATCTACTTCCGCGGCGCCTGGGCCAAGATCGAGCTTGCCGTCGGCAAGGGCAAGCGGTCGTACGACAAGCGCGAGCAGAAGAAGCGCGCCTCGATCGACCGCGAGATCCGGCAAGAACTGGGCCGACGACGTTAGCCACGGCGCGAGCGCGAGGGCGTGCGAGGACAAGGCGCGCGCCGATTCGGGCGCGGAGGCGTACTTTTGACAGTACGTCGAGCACCCGAATCAAGCGCAACGCAG
>CBDUXW010000300.1:0-4731 GCA_965371275.1 uncultured bacterium
CGCAACAGGCGCTGAACTTCGAGATCGTGTCGGCGGCCGTGATCATGATGAGTGTGTTCGTGGCCATCGCGGTGTACGGCACGCATGTAATCGATACCTACCGCCACGAAACCGCCGAAATGGGCTACGCCGGCCAGTACCACCTGCAAGAGAAGATCGGTCAGGGCGGCATGGGCGAGGTGTGGCTGGCGCGCCACACGCTGCTGACGCGGCCGGCGGCGATCAAGGTGATTCGCCCCGAGATGCTCGGCAACGGCGGCGGCGTGAAGCCGGGGGCGGTGAGCACGGCCATGCTGCGCTTCGAGCGCGAGGCGCAGGCCACGGCAAGCCTCACCTCGTCGCACACCATCAACCTGTACGACTTCGGCACCGCCGCCGACGGCTCGTTTTACTACGTCATGGAGTACCTGAGCGGCCTCAACTTCGACACCCTGGTCGACGACTACGGCCCGGTGCCGGTGGAGCGCGCCGTGCACTTGCTGACCCAGGCGTGCGAGTCGCTCGCCGACGCCCACGAGCACGGCATGATTCACCGCGACATCAAGCCGGCCAACCTGTTTGCCACCCGCCAGGGCATTACCAATGATTTCGTCAAAGTCCTCGACTTCGGCCTCGTCAAGGACATCGACCCCGACGAGGCCGCCACCAAGCTCACCCAGGAGGGCATGACCTCGGGCACGCCGGCCTTCATGCCGCCCGAGATTGCCCTGGGCAAGTCCGACGTCGACGCCCGCGCCGACATCTACGCGCTCGGCTGCGTGGCCTACTGGCTGACCACCGGCCACCACGTGTTCGAATCGAGCTCACCGGTGGCGATGGTGGTCGATCACGTGAAAACCGAGCCCCCTGCCCCGTCGACCCGCACCGAGCTGCCCATTTCACGGCAGTTCGACGACGTCATTCTCCGCACCCTGGCCAAGGACCCGAAGGTGCGCTTTCAGAGCATGCGCGAGTTCGCCGCGGCGCTGTGTGAGGTGCCGCTGCCGGGCGAATGGACCGACGATCGCGCCGCCGAGTGGTGGCGGCTGCATCCGGGTGGCGACGATGCCGGCGGCGCTGAGGCGGCGGTGCACTAAAGCTCGTCTCCGCGAACCGGGGCGTCCGGTGGCGTCCTTCGAGTATCGAGGTAATCCGCTCTTCTCTCCACATCGGGCGGCGTCTAACTACCAGAATATCAACTTGACGTAGTATCAAGTTGAGTTTATAATTTTGGCGATGAGCTGGGAAGTCGAAGCCACCCCGGAGTTTAGCGACTGGCTCCGCGAGCTTGACCGGGACGCTACGAAAGATGTTCTCGCCAAGCTCGCGTTGCTCCGCGACGTTGGTCCCACGCTCGGTCGGCCGCACGCCGATACGCTAAAGAACTCAGACTTCCCCAACATGAAGGAGCTTCGGATCAAGCGCGACCAGATCCGCGTGTTCTTTGCGTTCGACCCGAATCGCGTCGGGATAATCCTGCTGGGAAGAGCGAAGGTCGGTGACGACCGATTCTACGAGCGGATGATACCGAAGGTTGATGCGCTCTATCGGCGACACCTGGGGACTGCCAAACAGCCCACATAGACGTGGAGAGAACAGAAATGCGCAGGAACAAGACGTTGGAGGAGCTATTCGCCGAGAACCTCACCGCGGACGAGCGTGTGGAGGTCGAGGCCCGAGCCGCAGCGATGCTCGCCGAGGTGCGGCTTGCCGAGGTGCGGAAAATGATGGAGATGACCCAGGAAGACATGGCAGCGGAACTCGGGCGACGACAGAGTGCCATCGCTGCCTTCGAGAACCGCGACGACATGCTGGTGTCAACGCTACGGCGGTACGCCGCTGCTCTCGGTGGCGAGCTCGACCTGATCCTGCGTCTACCGCAGGTTTCGGTGCACCTGAAGGGCATCGGCGAGGTGTCGCAGGAGGCGTAGGATGTGGAAGCTCCTGGTACCTGGCGAGACTGTCGAGGTCGATGGCGGCTCCGGCTTCCTCCCCTACACCGTCGGCGGGCTGGCAGAAGGTCGCATCGGCCTAGTCCCGGAGGCCGCAACGGTGTCTCACGCGGAGAGCGTTCCGTCGTACCCGAGCCTGGTCGGCGGCGGCGACGTCGAGCTGCGCCGGGGCGACCAGGTGAGACATGCCAAGGTGCTCGGGATGGAGGCCGGCATGACCATGCTCGGGCCCACCCGCATGCGCGATAGCCAGGATGGATCCGATTGTCCGTACTGCTGGTATCAGGACGTGGCCGGTGAGCCCACAGGCCTGGGCTTCGGCTTCTCCGCGGGTCCGACCATCCCCGAGGCAATTCCCATCACGCGGCATGAGTGTCCCGGATGCGGAATGACATGGAGCAGCCTCGAATGGTCGGACCTCGTCAGAAAGACGCTTTAGTGAGGACTCTCCACGTCCGGCGTCCGGCGTCGGGGCGGCGAGGCCGGGGATTGAGGGCGCTTTCGCTCGCCGCTGCGGGGTTGATCGCCGTTACCTGCGCGCCGCAACCGGGTGGCGGGCCGGTGCCGACCGGGACGACGGCAGAGCCGCCCGTCGCGGCCATCGATTTCGACCCCGCTTCGTTTCCCTCGGAAAACGGCCCCGCCGTCGACGGTGAGCTCGGCTTCCTTACCGTTCCCGAAGACCACGACGTCACCGACGGCCCCACGATCGCGCTGGCGGTGGCGCACCTGGCGGCGCGTGGCGGCTCGGGCTCCCCGATCGTGTATCTGTCGGGCGGTCCCGGAGCCTGGGGCATTCACCCGGAGCGCATGCCGCTGCTCGATGCCCTGCGTGACTACGGCGACGTGTACACCTTCGATCAGCGGGGCACGGGGCGCTCGACTCCGATGCTCGATTGCCCCGAGCAGGCATCGTTGCCACCGGGCTCGTCGGGGCGCGACGAGCTGCTCGAGATGTACATGGGCCAAGCGCGGGAGTGCGCCGCGCACTGGCGCGCGCAGGGTGTGAACCTGGCGGCGTACAACACGCTGATGAGCGCCCGCGACCTCGATGCGATTCGCCAAGCGCTCGGCGCCGACAAGCTGCGCCTGGTTTCGGCGAGCTACGGCTCGCACCTGTCACTGGCGTATATCCGCAACTTCGAGGACCACGTCGATCGTGCCGTGCTGGCACTGATCGAAGGCCCCGACCACACCATCAAGTTGCCGGCCGATCTCGATACCCACCTGCAAAAGATCTCCAACATGAGCGCCGCCCATCCGGTGGGCGGGCCGCTGCTTCCCGACTTCCACGGCCTCGCCGTGGAGCTGATCGCCCAACTCGAAGCGGAGCCGATGCCGATGGTGAGCGAGGGCGCCAACGGCCCGGAAACCTACATGCTCACCGCCCGCGACATGCGCCAAATCGTCGCCGGCATGATCGGCCGCCGCTTCTCGATCCAGTTCATCGTCGAGGACTTCGCGCCGCTGGCGGCCGGCGACTTCACGCACATGGCGCGTATCTTCCCCGGCTTCCGAACCACCCGGGAGAACGCCATGCGCGCGGTGATCGACTGCGCCTCGGGGGTCTCGGCGACACGCCGCCGCCTCATCGCCGAGCAGGCCGAAAACTCGCTGTTGGGAACGGCAACCGATTTTCCCTACCCCGATGTGTGCGAGGCCTGGGGAATCAACGATCTCGGCGACGATTTCCGCGCTCCCGTGCAGTCCTCCGTGCCCGCCCTGTTCGTGAGCGGCGACCTCGACGGCCGCACGCCGATCTCCAACGCCGAGGAAGTCATGGAAGGCTTCCCGAACAGCACCCACATGATTGTGGGCGGCGTCGGCCACGAAGGCTTCGTATTCTTCGCCTCCCCCGAGCTGATCCCGCTTATCGGCGAGTTTTTCGCCGGCGCGATGCCGGCTGGGCGACACCTCGAGGGCCCCGAGCTCGAATTCACGCTGCCGGCGCGCTGAGCACCGCTGGTATCTCGGTAAGCTTCTCGTCGACCATCGATTCGCGCACCGTGGCGGCGATCCGCTGCTCGATGAGCGCCGGTCGAGATTCCTCGCTCCTGTTGACATTCTACAAGAGTGGTGCCTAGCGTCACCCTCAGCCCCCCAGGCTACTCGAGGAGAAGCATTTTGCGACCAGCTCTTACCCTGACGTGCAACCTGATTGTTTCGGCAGCAGCGCTGCTTGTAGTTGCTCCGGCCTATGCCCAGATCTCCGCTGACCAGCAGCTTGCCGTGGCCCGGCGGCTCCTGCCCGACGGAGCGAGCGAAAATATCGAGTTCATCGTGCCCTCCGCCGCCGGCGACGTCGTACACCTGGCCGGTAACGGCGAGTGGATCTGCCGCGGCGACCGCCCGGGCGATAACCGGCTCAGTCTGAGCTGCTACACACGCTCGGCGGCGCCCTTCCTCGACCGCCAGCGTGAACTGGTGCAGCAGGGTATCCGCGGCGCCGACATGCGCGCGTTCCTCGACAAAGAGGCCAAGGCCGGCGAGCTGCCGTTGCCCGCCTACGGCCTCGAGATCAGCGCCTCCGGAACGATCGGCGACGATGGCGGGCCGCCGGACGAGATGAACATCTATTACCTTCTCTATATTCCCTTTGCGACCTCCGGATCCATCGGCGTCTCCGACGTCCAACCCGAGGACCCGACCGTGCCCTTCCTGCATTTTCCCGGCACGCACGAGTCACACGTGATGTGGATGGAGGTCAAACACGGACTCGCCCCGACGGAAGGTTGACCGCCTGAACGACGGGGGAAGCCGCCGCGGGCGCTCCGCGGGCGTTTTCAGCCGATCGAGTGTC
>CBDUXW010000301.1:0-4713 GCA_965371275.1 uncultured bacterium
CGCCGGTGTTTCGGCGATGATCACGGCGACCGCGTCGCCCGCGTAGCACACATGGTCGGTTGCCACGGCCGGGTGGGGCGGTTCTTTCAAATCCTCGATGCTATGTACGCAGGGCAACGGCGCGATGGCGTCGGCGAGGTCCGCACCGGTGTATACGGCGGTCACGCCGGGCATCGCGACGACGGCCGTGGTGTCGACGGCGAGAACGCGCGCATGGGCCTCGGGGCTGCGCGTCAATGCCATGTACAGCATCCCGGGAAGCTTGATGTCGTCGGTATACGTTGCGGCGCCGGTAATCAGTCGCGGATCCTCCTTGCGACGGATCGGCGCGCCGATGAACTTGGGAGCCTGGGGCGCGCTCATGCCGAACCTCCTTCGCGCCGGGCGCGAGCCGCCGATTGCACCGCTTTCACGATGTTCTGGTAGCCGGTGCAGCGACACAGGTTGCCCTCGAGCGCGTGCCGGATCTCGGTTTCATCGGGGTCGACATTTTGGTCGAGGAGCTGCGCCGCCGAGAGCAGCATTCCCGGGGTGCAGAAGCCGCACTGCAACCCGTGGTCGTCCCAGAAACTCTGCTGCAGAGCGTGCAAATCGCCGTTGTCGGCGAGGCCTTCGACG
The DNA here is from genome assembly GCA_965371275.1 of uncultured bacterium. GTDB lineage: Bacteria > Acidobacteriota > UBA890 > UBA890 > UBA890 > CBDCBL01. The sequence goes on from CBDUXW010000301.1 coordinate 619, forward strand.
GTGGTGATCGAGGCAGCATCGGCCTGGACGGCGAGCTTGGTACAGGACTTGATGGCCCGCCCGTCGATCATGACGGTACAAGCCCCACAAATGCTGGTCTCACAGCCCACGTGGGTTCCGGTGAGCCGCAACGTCTCGCGAAGGTAGTGCACTAGAAGCGTGCGCGGCTCGACGTCGTGGCTGTGTTCGATCCCGTTGACGGTCACGTTGATGTGCACCATGCAACCTCCGAACAATTGATTCCAACACAGGATAATGAGTGGGCCGGCGGCAGCCGGCGCCCCACGAGGGCACGCTAAAACGGGCCGTGATCGTTGGCAACCGTGGTCGGGCCTTTGCAGGGGTGGTCGGCGACCGTTTGCTCGCCACGCCACTCGTCACGATGTCCGTGCTCGTAAGCCACCAACGGCGGGAGCTACTACAATGTCCGGGCCATGACGGAGCCTGCATCAATGCGACAGGCCATGAAGCCGTTCGGAGAGCTCGCATCGTTCGACGAGGCGCGCCGCATCGCCCTGTCGCTGGCGGCGCCGCCAGCCGTCACCGAGCGGGTGCACGTTACGGAAGCCACCGGTCGCGTGACCGCCGACTCGATCAGCTCGCCCGTCGACGTACCGTCGACCGACCGGGCGGCGATGGACGGCTACGCGGTAATCGCTGCCGACGTGGCCGCCGCCGCCGGCGATGCTCCCGTTCGCTTGCGCACCGCGGGCCGACTGTTGGCAGGTGACCTGGGCGAAGTGGCGCTACAACCGGGAAACTGCATCGAGGTCGCGACGGGGGCGCAGCTACCACGCGGCAGCGACGCCGTTGTTCCCGTAGAGCACACTCGTGAAGACGGCGACGCAGTGCTTATCGGCGTGCCCCGTCGCGTCGGCGATCACGTGTCTCGGTGCGGCGAGGATTTGCGCAGCGGAGACCCCATCGTTGCGGCGGGGCAGGTGGTGAGCCCCGGAACCGCCGGCGTGCTGGCATCGGTCGGCGTATCTGAGGTCTCGGTGCTGACGGCGCCCCGGGTCTTGCTGATTCCAACCGGCGACGAGCTCGTGCCGTTGGGCGACACGCTGCGGCCGGGCCAATCATACGATTCGAACTCGGTGGCTCTCCATGCGCTTCTCTCCGCTTCTGCCGCGGTCGTCGAACGGTCGCCCATCGTCGGCGACAACGTCGCGGCGCTCGCGACGGCCTTGCAGGACCCACAGTGGGATCTGGTCGTGACCTTGGGCGGCACATCGGTGGGCCGCCACGATCTCGTACTGGACGTGGTGCGCAGCCTCGGCGAGGTCTTGGTGCACGGCGTCGCCTTGAAGCCGGGTAAGCCATTGCTCTTGGCGCGGGTCGGAGACACCCCCGTCGTCGGCCTGCCGGGGTTTCCGACCTCATGCCTGATGACCGGTTACGTTTTCGTCGAACCGATGGTGCGGGTCATGGCGGGGTTGGAGCCCGAGTTCCGCGCCCGCGTCGGCGCCGAGCTCTCGGAAGGCGTCGATTCGCCGCCGGCAAAGAGGCAACTCCTCACCGTCAAGCTGGTCGACGGCAAGGCCGTGCCCGCCTACCGTGCTTCGAGCACGCTGACCAGCGTCTCGGCCGCGGACGGCTGGATCGAGATAGCCGAGGACACGACCCACGCCGAGGCCGGCACACGCTTCGAGGTGACGCTGTTCTGACCCGCGACGATCGGGGCCCGAAACATGCGCCTCGGCCAACAACACCCTGCTAAGATTTTCAGACGTTCCCTGGAGATTTGTCGTGGATGATTGGGTAATCGGGCGTCTACAGGAATTCGTCGGCCGCACGGATCGGGAGAAGCTCGCCCCGCGGGCCCGCGACGGCCTGGTGAAACAGGTCATGGGCGATGCCACGAGCTACCGGATGGCACGCAGTCTGCCTTCACTCGGGCGCGGTTTGGTGGTCACGGAAGAGGGCGTGATCGGCGATTACGCACGCGTGCGCCGCGTTTTTCATCTGACGAACGCGATCGTCAAGTACTACTACAGCCCCTTCTATGTCGAGGAGAGGGTTCCCGGCTACCACGCTCGCGTGGCCTGGATCGGCGGGCGGCAGGCCGCGTTCACACGCGATGGCCGGTATTGCGCCTTCACGACGGATCGGGCGCCCGACTTCATTTCCGACGATTTCTTCCGCGACAATCCGCATTTGGTGGTCTGCTTGACCATCGCCGGTCGCGGCATTCCGTACACGAAGGCGGGTTCCGTGAACGGCGACGCCGAGGTTAGCGGTTACGCCACCGACCTGCTGGAGCTCAACGTTCGCGAGCCCGTGGAATCGGCGCAACGGTATGACCTTTTCGGTAAGTACGGGCTACGGGAACCCGATCGCGTCGGCCCGCTCGAGGCCGACAACCTCGAAGAGCTCGAGGCCTGGATGCGCAACATCGAGGACCGCGGCGCCCCGGGGGCGATCTTGAAACCCTCCGAGCGCCACCATCGACCCCTCAAGTTCTCGTTTCCCGGGGCACTACTCGACGAAGTACCGGCGTGGGCCGGTTTCGACGGCTCCGACGACGACCCATTCTTCGAGCGTCTCATCCAGGCCGCGTGTGCCGCCACCGAGATGGACCGCGCCGCCGACAACTGGGACTGGGAGAACGTCGGCAGAGCGCTGCTGGCGCCGCTCGCCGCGGCGGCACGAGAGGTGGAGAGCGGCGGTCGCCTCGCTCAGGAATACAGCGTTTGGCTGCACAGCGATTCGGCGGCGGAAGAGTTGCTTCGGCAACTCGCGGAGCGCAGTGACGACGTCACCATCGAGAAGCTGGAGTTCGAGGCTGAAGGCGATGGCTGGCGGTTGCGCTTCGAGCGGCGCTTCAACGGCGCCACGGCGGCGTTGGAACGCCGACTGTCCGGAGTTTCGTACCGGAACTAGCGCGGCGCCCCTGTGTGCAGCGCCGGCCGGGCCATCGGCCTACTCCCTGTCGCCCGACGCCACGCCCGGCTTGATGCGTACCAGGTCGATGCGGTTGGGCACGGCGCGCTCGACGATCAATTCCAGGTTCTTGTACGAAACCCGCTCGCCGGCGGCTGGAATACGCCCACTGATTTCGAGTATCAGGCCGGCCAACGTAGTGCTCCCCTCCGCTTCGAGCTCGAGCCCGTAGCGATGGTTCAGAAACGCCAAGGGACAGCTACCCGCGGCCTGCAGGTCGCCGCCCTCAAGCTCCATTACCTGAGGCATTTGCGGCAGGTCGAACTCGTCGTCGATCTCGCCGACGATTTCCTCTAGAAGGTCTTCGAGCGACACGATGCCTTCGACGCCACCGTACTCGTCGATCACGACCGCGAGATGCTGTCGTTGCTCCCGAAACGCCTGCAACGTGGCTTGCAACGTCGCCGACTCCGGAATGAACAAGGGTCGCCTCAAGAGTTGTCCGAGCTCCAGCTCGTCGAGTCGTTCCGAGTACTTGAACACGTCCTTCGAGTTCAGCACGCCGACCACATCGTCCAGCGTTCCGCGGCACACGGGGAACCGGGTGTAGCCCGATCGCCGGATCACCTCGATCATCTCGCGCGGCGATGCGTCGAAATCGATCGCCACGACTTTGGTGCGTGGAATCATGACGTCTTCGATCGTCAGGTCTCCGAGGCGGAAGATGCCGTGCAACATCTGGCGTTTTTCGCGGGCGATCGCCAGCTCGTCCTCGCCGAGGGAGATCATGCCCTTGATGTCCTCCTCGGAGACAACATGCGGGTCCGTCGGTGGTTTGCCGAAGAACCAGAGCACCGCGCCGGCGATGGTGACCGCAGCGCTGGCGATGGGATGCAACAGCTTCACGAGCAAACCGATGGGCTTCGCCACCCAGAATGAGACTCTTTCAGGATTTCGGGCGGCGAGCGTCTTGGGAGCGATTTCAGAGAACACCAGTATCAACAAGGTCATCACCACCGTGGCGTAGATCGCCCCCTCCTCGCCGGCCACGCGAATCGCAATGATCGTCGCTAGCGCTGACGCCGCGATGTTGGAAAAGTTGTTGCCGACGAGGATCGTCGACAGCAGGCGCTCCCGATCGGATATCAGGGAGCGCACCGCCGCAGCGCGCCACCTCGCGGTACCACGGCGCGAAGTGCTGGATCGGGTGGC
>CBDUXW010000302.1:0-4707 GCA_965371275.1 uncultured bacterium
CCAAGATGCTCGAGCAGGGCGGTGACCGCCTCAAGGTCATCGCGCTCGACAAGGAACGCGCCGACGAGATTGCCGCCGAGCTCGATTCGACGATGGTGCTCAATGGTGACGGCAGCGATTTGGCCCTGCTGGAAGCCGAGGACATCGCCGACAGCGACGTGCTCGTCTCGGTAACCAGCGACGACGAGAAGAACCTGCTCGGCTCGCTGATTGCCAAGCAGATGGGCATTCGCAAGATCATCACCAGGGTCAACAAGCCCGGCAACCTCCGTTTGTTCGAGAGCGTCGGCATCGACGTACCGCTCAACGCGCGGATCACCGCGGTGAGCGCCGTCTTGAACCTGTTGAGCGGCACCGGCGCCGAGCTGTTGGCGACGCTCGAGCAGGGCAAGGCCCACGTGCTTGAGATCGTTGTTCCAGACGATTATCCGGTCACCAAGCTGCGCTTGCTCCCGCCGGTGCCGGGAGCGATCATCGGCTCGATCGTGAGGGGTTGGCGGACGATCGTGCCGCACGGAGATGACTATGTGAAACCGGGAGATCACCTGCTGGTAGTGTCCACCGAAGACGCCAAGGAATCCGTCGAGCGATATTTCTAGCGGGGTCCGTGCAGGGTCCCGTCGGATTGCACTATGCGCCTTGCTGTTGTCGCCCACACAATCGGCCTGATCCTGCGGGTCTTCGGCGTGTTGTTGGTCGCGCCGCTGATCGTCGATTTGATCTACGGCAACCAGTACGATGCCGGCGGCTTCGCCGTCGCCGGTGTCAGCGCCGTCGTTGTCGGTGAACTGGCGCGGCGGCTGTACAAGGGCGAGCGACACCTCAGCCGTATCGAAGGCCTGGCGGTGGTTGCGTTCACCTGGTTCGTGGTCTCGCTGTTCGCCGCCATTCCCTATTGGTGGAGCGGTGTGGGCGTTGTCGACTCGGCGTTCGAATCGATGTCGGGGCTCACCACTACCGGCGCCACCATCTTCACCGACTTCACCCTCTACTCCGAGGGCCTGTTCTTTTGGCGCGCCATGACCCAGTGGCTCGGCGGGATGGGGGTCATCGCGTTGTTCATCGCCATTCTGCCGGCCCTCGCCATCGCCGGACGGCAGCTTTTTTTCGCGGAAGCTCCAGGGCCCGAGGAAGAGCGCCTCACGCCCCGTATCCGGCAAACGGCGATTCGCCTATGGGGTTTGTACGTCGCTCTTACGGCCGCCCAGGTGCTGCTGCTGCTGCGCTTCGACATGGGGCTGTACGATGCCCTGTGTAACGCGCTGACGACAATGTCGGCGGGCGGGTTCTCACCCAACGCCCAGAGCATCGCCGGGTATCAGAACCCGGCCGCCGAGTGGGTGTTCGTTGCCTTCATATTCATCGCCGGCGCCAACTACACGCTGTGGTTCCGGTTCTTCCGGGGTAAACCGCTGTCACTGATCCGCGACGAAGAGTTCCGCGTCTATCTTGTCGTGGTGATCGCCGCTTCGTTGTTGCTCGGTGGGTTCCTCTACCAGTTCGCGCAGTCACCGACGACCGAATACCTTGCCGGCGCGCCGAACGGCGGCGCCCTCCAGGGCGCCTCGGTCGAGACCATCGCGCGACAGTCGATCTTCCAAGTGCTGACCATCGTGACGACGGCGGGATTCGCCACCGACGACTTCAACCTGTGGCCCGACCGCGCCAAGACCGTCTTGCTGGTGCTGATGTTTCTGGGTGGCTGCGCCGGCTCCGCTGCGGGCGGGCCGAAGCTGATCCGGCTGTGGCTGCTGGCCAAGTTCACCGCCGCCGAGCTGTTCAAGGCGTTGCACCCGCACGGCGTCCGCCCGGTGCGGCTGGGCAAGCGCGTGGTGTCGCCCGACATCATGCAATCGATCGTCGCGTTCATGCTCCTGTATCTGGTGATCTTCGTTACCAGCGTCGTGGTGTTGGTGGGCCTCGGCGCCGACTTGATCACCGGAATTACGGCGAGCATCGCAACACTCGGCAACATCGGGCCGGGCTTCGGCTTGGTCGGCCCGATGGCCAGCTACGCCGAGTTCGACCCGATCAGCAAATGGGTGCTGTTCGTGAACATGTGGGTCGGGCGACTCGAGGTCATGACGGTTCTGATCTTCCTGCAGCCGCAGGTGTGGCGAACGGCGCACTGGCGCGGTTCCGAGCGCGCGGTGCTGCCGACTTCGTGAGGTTCGCATGAGCAAGCTGTTCGACGACAAAGTGGCACTGGTAACCGGCGCGTCCAGCGGCATCGGACGGGCCAGCGCGCTGCGCCTGGCCGGCGACGGGGCGACGGTGGCGTGTGTGGGCCGCGATGCAGGCACCCTCGACGCCACGGTCGCCGTGATTGCCGCCGCCGGCGGCGAAGGTCACCGCGTTGTTGCCGACCTGCGGAACGCTGACGATTGCGAGCGCGCCGTCGCCGAGACGATCGCCGCGGCAGGCAAGCTTGACGTGCTGGTGAACGCCGCCGGCATCATCGGCAACGGTACGGTCGAGACCACGTCGGCGGACGACTGGACCGACATGATGCGCATCAACCTGGACAGCGTCTTCTTGTTGATGCAGGCAGCCGCGCCGCATCTGCGGACGACGCGTGGCAACGTGGTGAACGTTTCGAGCGTTACCGGGCTACGGGCGTTCCCCAATGTGCTCGCCTATTGCGTCAGCAAGGCCGGGGTCGATCAGCTGACGCGCTGCGCCGCGCTCGAGCTGGCCGACGCCGGCGTCCGCGTGAACGCGGTCAATCCGGGCGTTGTGGTGTCCAGCCTGCACCGGCGCAGCGGCATGGATGAGTCGACTTATGAGGCGTTCCTGGAGCACAGCAAGACCACCCATCCGCTGGGGAGGGTGGGGGATCCGAACGATATCGCCGATGCGGTGGCCTACTTGGCATCCGATCAGGCCGGCTGGGTCACGGGTGTGACCTTGAGTCTCGACGGCGGGCGTCATTTGACCTGCGCGCGGTAGCCGTCGGCAGTTGCGAAAGTCGACCCGACACCGGGGGAGTGACGTTATTTGTCAACAAAGATGACGCCAGGCGTCACCTGCGCGCCTGCCGAGCCGCAGGGATTCGTTCTACTGATTCACCGGCACTTGGGTGAATTGTCCGGTGTTCATGACCAAATCGGGTTCGAAAGGCTCGTTGAACCAGGGATTGGGCGGTGCCGGTCCGGCGGCGCCGTCGCGGCCGTTCGATGTAAGCGTGTACGACCGCTGATTGCCGGCCGCCGTGTATACCCACGCGTTGCCCCAGGCGTCGTTCACAACCACGGGATTCATGTAATTCGGCGCCAGATCGGCCAGCGCGTTGACGTAGCGGCTCGAATCGACATGCGCCATACCGTTCGCCTGGGCGAGGTTGTGCATATCGGCCATGCTGCGACGCTGGCGGGAACGGTTCACCGCCGTCATCAACGCCGGGATTACAATGGCCACCAGAATGCCCAGGACCGCCACGACGACGATCATCTCGACGAGCGAGAAGCCCTTCTCTTTCGACTTCCTTGCAGCCAACATCGGATCACTCATGAGCTCAGTTGTGCGGCGCACTGCCCCTAATGAGAGCAACAAAATGATTTCAGTTATCCCGAGCATGGCGCAAGATGACCTCCGTCTTTTTTTGAACCGCCCGGCGTCGGGGGAGTATCGATTTCGTCCCTTCCGGCGGTGGCTTTCGTCGAGGTAACAGAACTGCCATGAAGCAGCGACTGACGGTCAGCGGCACCTTGTTGGCGGTGTTGGCGGCGGCGATCTGGATTGGCTGGAGCAGCGTCCAGCCGCCGCCGCGTACGGGCGACGTTCCCTACGTGCCGACGCGGCAGCCCGTTGTCGACCGCATGCTGGAGCTGGCGGGCGTTGACGCCGGAGATCTCGTGTACGACCTCGGCAGCGGCGACGGTCGCATCGTTATCCGCGCCGCTGAGGCCTACGGAGCGCGCGGCGTCGGTTACGAGATCGACGCATCGCTGGTGGCGGAGAGCCGCCGCCATGCCGCTGCCGCAGGGGTCTCCGAACGCGCCGAGTTCCGCGAGGAGGACCTCTTCACGGCCGATCTCCGTCCGGCGAGTGTTGTGACGTTGTACTTGCTGCCGACCGTCAATCTGGCGCTCCGACCCAAATTGCTCGCCCAGTTGGCGCCCGGCACCCCGGTGGTGGCGCAGACGTTCCACATGTCGGAATGGGAGCCCGATGCCCGAGATACCGTCGAGGGGATCGATCCGCCGGCCGATCTGTATCGGTGGGTGATTCCGGCCGCCTTCGGCGGCTCGTGGTCGATTCGGTTCGAAGGCGAGGAATCGACGACGACGCTCAAGCTTTGGCAGAGCTTCCAGAAGGTCGAGGGCAGGCTGGTGACGGCGGACGAAGAGGTGCCGGTAGTCGGCAGGATCGACGGTTCCAGTATCCAGGTCGAGACCGCGCGGGCGATGGGTGACGGTGGCCGCTTGGTGTTTCGTGGGGTGGTGAACGGCGACGGTTGGGAAGGCGACGCCACCGATTCGGTCACACGCCGCGCGTTTACGGGGCAACGCGCGGCTGCTGTTGTCGAGGGCACCTGGCGCATCGACGGCGGTGACGCGTTGGTTCGGATCGAACGGAGCCCGGATGGCTGGGTGGCCGGCCGCGGCGTCGCGGGCGAGCGGCCGATGACCGATTTCTACGTCTGGGGAGCGAGCGTCTACTGGGTGTTCGGCGGTGGCGGAGGGGAGTCGGCGCGCATCATGTACA
>CBDUXW010000303.1:0-4706 GCA_965371275.1 uncultured bacterium
GGCGACCATCACCTATGGTTTCGAGATCCAGGACGTGCCGCGCGCCCCCGACGAGCCGCCGAGCCGTACCAACGCCAAGATTGTTGCCCCGGGGTACTTCGAAACCATGGGCATTGACCTGCTCGACGGTCGCGTGATCGGGCGCGCCGATCATGCGTCGGTGACCAACGCGATCGTTATCAACCAGGCGATGGCCGACGAGTTCTGGCCCGAGGTGAGCCCCATCGGCCGGCGCATTCGCCATGGCGGAGTGGGCAACTGGCTTACCGTGGTCGGCGTCGTTGGCGCGGTGCGCGACCGCTCGCTCGCCGAGGAACCCGAGAGCTTGGTGTACATGGCGATGGTCGACACCCCGGGAGCCATTACCGACGACCCGCGCGCCCTGACGCTGGTGGTGCGCACCGAGGGCGACCCGTTGGCACTAATCGACCCGGTGAAAAACCTTGTCTGGTCGGTCAACCGCAACATTCCCGTCGCCGACTACCGGGCGATGGACGAGATCGTCGAGTCCTCGATGGTGCGCATGTCGTTCACCATGACGGTGCTCGGCATTGCCGCGGCCATGGCGCTGGCCCTGGGTTCCATCGGGCTGTATGGCGTGATCGCCTACATCGTGTCGCAGCGCACGCGGGAGATCGGCGTGCGCATGGCGCTCGGCGCCGAGGCCGGCAGCGTGCGCTGGTTGGTGCTTCGCCGGGGTCTTACCCTGGCGACCATCGGTGTGGCGATCGGCTTCGTTGGGTCGCTGGGGGTGAGCCGGATGCTGCAGTCATTTCTGTTCGAGGTCGCGCCGTTCGACCCGCTCACGTACTCCGGCGTGGCCTTGTTGCTGATCGGCGTGGCATTCGTTGCCAGCTACTGGCCGGCGCGGCGCGCCTCGCAGGTGGACCCGATCGTTGCGATGCGGGCGGTCCGCTAGTTCGGACTGCTGAGCCGGTACCGCTTCACCATCAGCGTGCCGGCACTGTCTTCGACGACGGCGACGAGCGCATGTTCGAGAAACGCCGGCGGCGGCCGCCGCCGGATCTCCGCCGGCGCTTCGACCTGGCCCAGGAATTTGCCGGTCTGCTCGTCGAATACGTCGAAGCCCAGCACGTCGCGCCAGCAGGGCGGTGAGTCGCCGCCGATGACGGTCGCGTCGGGCTCGCACTGCGGGCGCGACTCCGTGCGAATGATGCGCTGCACCCAGATGCGGCCGTAGCGATCGCCGTAGAAGGCGTAGTAGGCGGGCTTGGTCGTCGGGATCGGTCGCGCGGTCCAGGCCCAATCCGGCTGAAAGGCGCGCATGCGGGCGGCGGTGATCGCGGTGAGGTACTCGTGTTCGCGCGGTTCCACTCGCAGCAACTCGACAGCGCGTTCGATGATGAGCGTGCTGCCGTCGGGACGGGATACCTCGAGTCGGTAGCGGTCGCGGATTCCCTCGACGATCGCACCGGAGGGCAGCACCGTCCACACATCATCGGGGGCGTAGGTCACCGATGTAATCATCGTGCGGCCGCCGCGCTCGGCGGTGAGTTGCCAGGGCTCGAAATCGAAGTCCGGACCGGAGACGCGCGCCCCTTCGTTGCCGTCGGGATCGACGGCCACCAGCCCGGCGTAAAACATGCCGTCCGCGCGCCAGTTGCGAGGGATATACGCCGTGCCGTCGGCGGTGATCGTGATCGGCAAGATCAGCCCGCCGCGAAATGGCCAGGTATCGAGCGGGTTGCCGTCGAGATCGAAGATATTGGTTCGCTGCCGGTCCTGAACGATCACGCGCCCTGCCGGATCGACGGCCATCACGGTCGGGTTGCGGAGCTCGCCGGGCCCCTGGCCAGGTCCGCCGAAGTCGAACAGGTGGGTGCCGAATTGGTCGTACACCCGAACCATGTCGAGTTGGTCGTCGAGTACGTAGATGCGGTCGCCGGTCGTCGCCACCGTGTCGATGCGGCCGAACATGTAGGCCTCGTCGCCGACCTCGCTGCCGATCGACAGGTCCTCCACCAATTCGAGCGGCCCTCCCCACACGGAGCCGGATTCGTTGATAACGGTGGTGATGCTGCCCTCGGAGGCGACGGTACCGACCCAGTCGCCGACGGAAGAGTCAGAGGGGCCGGCGCAGGCGGCAGCGAGGAACACTCCAGCAAGAACGGCAAGGGCCGCCGGGCGGCGCGTCATGTCACCTGCCGCAGATCTGGTAGCCTTCCGCGCCGCTCTCGCAGACGAATCTGCAGTTGCAGCCGATCTGTTGATAAAGGCGACACCCGCCCTCGTTGGCGCAGGCGGCCTTGGCGATGGCCGCGCAATCGATGGTCACATCGCTCGCGGCGGCCTGTTCCGAGGCGGTGCTCAGCATCAGCAGGCCGGCCAGAACAAGCAGTACCAGGCGACGTGTCGTCATTATCGGGTCTCCGATTGCAGTCGGCGCAGTAAATCGCTTGCCCGGCGTCCCGGGGAGTCGGGCTCCTGCGCAATTTCTTCGAGAGCGTCTATAGCTTGCACCAAATCACCCTGCCGAAGGTAGTGGTTTCCGAGATACCACTTCGCGTAGTGCTGCAGGCCTTGGAGCCACGCCGTGTCGCCGTCGATGAGCAGGGACGCCGTACGGTTGCTCGAATTGCCCGATAAATAGAGCGCGATGCCGAGAGCAGCCGCGATATCTCCATCGTCGGGTCGGGCGTCGCGCAGCGGGGTCAGCAACTCGATGGCTTCGTCATATCGTCCGTTCACGATGAGCTCGAAACCGGCACGCTTCTGCGGCCGCGACGTATCGGTGGAAGCCGGCAAGCTCGCGTCGAACAGAAAATCGAGATCGATGCCGGCGGGTGCTTCCGTTGTCGCCAGGCCGGCCAGGCTCTCTGCCGGCGACGATCCGTTCATGAACCGGGAGCCGAAGCCGCCCCACGTCAACGCCACGCCCAACAAGACTGCCAGCAACACGGAAGCTGCGATCAGTCCGACGAGTCGGGTTCGCGGCTCGGCCACGTCGCTGCGCACGTCCGCGCCCCGCAGAGCCAGCATGACGGCGAGCTGGTCGCCGCATTCCGTGCACGCCCGGCTGTGTTCGAGGACCGCACGGGCATCGGCGCCCTCCAGCTCGTCGTGGGCGTGCGCCAGCAGCTTTTCGATGTCTATGTGTTTGCTCATGAATCCAGTCCCTCATCTTCTAGGACCAGCTCGAGCAGTTTTTTCAAAGCCGTTTGTAGTCGGTAGTGCACCGTGCTCGTCGTCACGCCCTGCACTTCGGCCATCTCGCGCAGCTTCATGCGGGGGCTGCGCATCACCAGATTCTCGACGACCTGGCGATGGTGCTCGTCGAGCTCGGGCAACTTGCTTGCGAGCGCTCTCGCCAGGCGTTTCTTCGCGAGCTCGTCGGCGTCGTCCAGCATTATCTCGAGAGCCGACGACGACGGCGGCAGCATGTCTTCCGGGGCGTCCAGTTGTACGAACCGCTTGCGCTTGTCGATCAGCGTGAAAGCCGTGTTGCGGATGGCCCGCTGCATGTACTTGTGAACCCGTTCCTCGGTGTCCACGTCGGGGTCGGCGCGCAGAGTCTTGGCGATCGCCTCCTGCACGACCTCCTCGGCGTCGGCCTCGTTACGGGTGATCGACAGGGCGTAGCCCTTCCACTGGGAGAGCCTCCGTGTCGCCGCTTCTTCTAGAAGTTCGCGAAGATCCTGTTCGGACATACGGATCCCGGTCGCGAAACCCGGTTAGCGAACGACACCGGCTTCCGTGAGGTGCAGCTCGTTGAACTGGGCGTAGGTGGCGTCGAAGTCGAGGGCGATCTCGCCCTCCGACTTCGTGGTACCGCTACCCATCTCGGCGAGCGTGTACTCGAAGCCCTCGGGCAGCGAAATCCGGGCGCGATGCTCGGCGCCGGTCACCGGGTTGCGGATCGGCTCGGCGTCGGAGGTGATCAGCCCGGGTACGCGGCCGCGCGCCGTACGGGCCTCGATGTCGGCCTCGAACTCGATGGCGGCGACGACGGGATCGAGCACCGTCGTGCACATGGCGTTGTACACCGCGAAGTGTGTGTTCAGTGCCTCACTGTCTTCGTTGTACGCGATGCGGCGAATGGCCTCGCGCTGCTCCTCGCTGGCACTTTCGTCGACGATGAGTTGCTGCGTGCCGTTGCCCTGATGCACGGCACCCGGAAACTTGCCGTGGAGCACGAACACCTGTCCGGAGAGGTCCGTATCGCCGTAGTTGCCCTCATCGACTTTCACGAACACCACGTACTGGCAGTCGCCGTGCGTCGGCAGGGCATTGAACTGACAGGGGCAACCGTAGTCGCAATTACAGTTGCCGTATTCCATTCCCTTGATGCGATAACCGACATCGGCCATTAGCCTGCTTCCTATTTGTGTTCAGGGGTTGCGGAGCCGGGGAACGATTCCCGAATAGCGCTGGAATGTTAACAGGACCCTGCTGCACCGGCCATTGTCACGGTGGAGGAGGGTACGCTGCGGGAAGTCGGGTCACGTTCACCAGATCGGTATCGCCGATGAACGTCAGGAGGTCAGCGGCGTTCTCCGCCGCCGGGTCACCGAATGGAGATGCGCTTCAAGCTGGAAAAACTCTGTTAGCCAGAGTACTGTAGACAATCCCCATCAAGACCGTCAGACGGCGGTTCTGAATCGAATTTCGTAGTGCAGGCCGTGATGTGAGGCGTCGACGATGAGGAAGTTCGCGTTCGCGATAGTGGTTTCCCTGGTCCTTTGCAT
>CBDUXW010000304.1:0-4686 GCA_965371275.1 uncultured bacterium
GACGCGTTCTGGATACGGATCGAGAGGCAAGGATACGAGCCTATCGAGGAGCTTCTGCCGCCGCCGGAGCTGGAGTATGCCGGGGAATCGGTCCTCAGCTACAGCTTCATCCTCGACGAGGCTCGCGGCGACGGGATGGTGCGCATTCCGGCGGGGCTGCTGCAAATACCCTACGCCGGTTTCGAAACGAAGCCGGCGTACCGATCGCCTGCCTACCTGATCGACAGGTACGAGGTTACCAACGAGCAGTTCGAGCGGTTCGTCGACGAGGGAGGGTATCGCAACCCGGAACTCTGGACGCACGGGTTCGTTCGCGACGGGCGAGAGCTCACCTGGGAAGAGGCGATGGCGGCGTTTCGCGATCGCAGCAGCCGTCCCGGGCCGTCGACCTGGAGCGGCGGGACCTATCCGGAAGGGCAGAGAAGCTTTCCGGTGGCGGGCGTGAGCTGGTACGAGGCGGCTGCGTACGCCGAGTTCGTGGGCAAGAGCCTGCCCACCGTGTACCACTGGATGGGCGCGACGTCGGCGTTGGAATCGGAGCTCATCCTGCCGTTCGCCAACATCCAAGGGGACGGGCTTCTGCCCGTCGGCAGCACTCCGGTGAGCCTCCGCGGAACTGCCGACATGGCGGGCAACGTCAAGGAGTGGTCCTGGAACGCGTCGCGAGAAGGCCGTTACCTCATTGGTGGCGGCTGGGACGATCCGCCTCACATGTTCTACGAGCCGGCGATCCAGCCGCCGTTCGATCGTGGCGAGGTGAACGGCATCCGGCTCATGGAACGTCTGGACATGGATCTCGAAGTTGAACGGCTCAACGTTGGGGGCCTCGGTGCGGTGGCGTCGGAGGTGGCAAACACCGTTGTGGCGGACCTGTTCGCGCCGATCGAGCGGCCACTCGGGAATCGATCGGCGGAGGTGCCTGTTTCCGATGAGATCTTCCAGCTCTATAAGGCTCGATTCGACTACGATGAGGCACCCCTCAACGCCGTCGTCGAGTCGACCGACGACAGCCCACGCTATTGGACGAAAGAGAGGGTGACGTTCGCTGCCGCCTACGGCGGCGAGAGGATGATTGCCTACGTCTTTCTTCCGAAGAACGTCGAGCCGCCGTATCAGCCTGTCGTCTACTGGCCGGGCTCCGACGGGTTGCGCAGGAGCAACTCTGCCGAGGAGCTCAACATCGAAATCGTCGAGTTCCTGATGATGAGCGGTCGTGCCGTTGTGCATCCCATCTACAAAGGCAGCTACGAGCGCAACGAGCTCGGACTCCGGATGTCCGACGCGAACCCGAGCCAGGAGTATGTCGACTACGTGGTCTGGTGGATCAAGGACCTGCGGCGCACCCTCGACTACATGGCGACCCGCGACGATCTCGACACCGAACGCATCGGTTACATGGGCCAAAGCTGGGGGGCGCGGCTGGCCAATATCGCCCTGGCGGTGGAGGATCGCATCGACGCGGCGATCATTCTGGGCGGCGGCATCAACCCGCAAGCGCCGCGAGCCGAGGTCAACGAGACCAACTACCAGCCCCGGGTGACGATTCCCGTCATCATGATCAGTGGCGAACACGATGCAGTATTTCCGCTCGAGAGCTCCCAGAAGGTGATGTTCGACCGGCTGGGCACGCCGGCAGCGGACAAGCGTCATGTGTCGCTGCCGAGCGGCCACTGGGTGATGACGCAGTTTCGCAATCAAGTCGAGAGGTTGGCCTTGGACTGGCTCGATACGTATGTCGGGCCTGTGCAGTGACTCACGAAAGAATCGGCAGCTCCAGCCAGGACCGCGGGTAGGCGGTTCCCGCCGTTCAGCGACCCGACACGCCTCTACCTGGTCGGCGAGAAGTCAGTCGGGTTCAGAAAGATCGACTCGACGTTGCCCACCAGCCGCCCGTCGACTTGCGAGGCGTCGCGCATGGTGGCCCAATCGGGGTCCTCGAAGAACGCCTGCCAGGATGCCCGTGCCGCATCGCGGCTTTCGTGCGCCAGCATGTACACGAGCGTGTTCTCGGAGAGTGGCGATTCCGCCGCAACCCAGTAGCCGACGCCACGCATGCCGTGCTTCTCGAACAGGGCCGTTTCGCCGTCAGCGAATCGGTCGAGCAACGCCTGCATCTTGCCCTCGTTGGCAGTGTAGGTTCGCAGCTCGAACACCCGATTCATTCCTTGCGCCTCGGTCACGGCCTGATGACTCACAGCCAGACCTCCGAGAACAGCCAAGAGCGCGACACACAGCCTCATTCCGTACGTACGATTCATCTGCAACTCCTCACGTTGACGTATTCCTGCAACTTCGTGGGACGGGTTCTATTTACCGGAGTCACGGGGCAGTAACAACCTAACGATCCGCGTTGCTCGCCCCCTCAGGAGCCGGAACGCCGGCGTCGAGCACCACCTTATCTCAGGAGGGAACCGGTGCCCGAGGATCGGCGAGTGCGTGGTTGAAGACGGGTCCGAGCTCGCCACAGTTTCGGTCGGTTGGCCGCGCCCGGCTGACAACCAGGAGTCGTAGTGCCGTACAATGAACGTAACGCTCCCGGCCACGCGTAACGCACGCCATCGACAGGGGAGGCCGCTCCATGCATCGACCACGTCCGCATTTCCTTTATCGAACGGCGATCGCCGTCGCCGTGATGTTCGTCATTGTCGCGCTGTCTCCCGCGACGCCGCTCGCCGCACCCGGGGCGCAGGGCAACGCGGAGTCGCTGGAGCATGTGCAAAAGGCGATGGCGCTGCTCATGGGCGAGGAGCCGAGGCCGGAAAAGGCCCTCGAGGAGCTCGACCGGGCGATCGCTGCCGATGTGAACAACGCCGGTGCCTACTTTTACCGCGGTATGGCGTATGGTCAGCTTCAGCGCCTCCCGGACGCGCTGGCGTCGTTCGTGCTGGCTGCCGAGCTGGCTCCCGGCTACGCCGACGCCCATGTGTGGGCCTGCCGAATTTCCTTTGGCCTCGGTGACTTCGACACGTCCTGGGAGCAGGCGATCCTCGCCGCCCAGGCCGGAGTCGACATGAGCCAGGCGTTTATCGAGCTACGGGGGCAAGGCGGCGAGCCCGATGATCTGGAGCGCCAGCTGCGGGCGCCGCGCGTCGCTCTCGGCGGCATCGACACCGAGTCCGTAGCCGGGCGCGACGGCATCATGGATAACGCGGTGGGCAGCCTGAACACGGGCTCAACGGGTGTCGATTCCAGGTCGGCGGATACCGACACGAATCCCCTTGCCGGCACCTTCGTCGGGCCGACCGGCGGTACCGCGCGGTTGGCCGAGGCCCAGGCCGACCTGTACGAGGTGCGACGCACGTTCGGCCAGCTATTGCAAGAGTCGCGTGAGTTCGCGATGGTGCAACAGTCGGAACTGGCCGACTATGTGCTGTTTCTCAAGATCGACCAGTTGGGCGATGGTCGGCCGCGCGAGCTTGTCGGTTTCGTGAAGTTTTTCGAGGGCGAGAACGAGGTGTACTCGCGGCCGTTGCGCTTGCGTGACATCGAGTCGAAGGCCGACCTGCGCACCGAGATCACCCGCTACGTTACGTTCATGGAGAACTGGCTGGCCGAAGAGCGGCGTTAGCCGCCGGGTATACCTGATCGACCTCCCATGCGCGTTGCCGTTGTCGGAGTCGGGGCCGTTGGTGGTTATTTCGGCGGAGCTCTGGCCCGTGTCGGGCACGATGTGACGTTCATCAGCCGCGGCGATACCGCGGCGGCGCTGCGCCAACGAGGCTTGCGCGTCGAGAGCACTGCCGGAGACTTTCTCATCGCCCCGGCGCAGGTTGTCGAGGACCCAGCAAGCATGGAGCCGGTCGACCTCGTCATCCTCGGGGTCAAGGCGTGGCAAGTGCCCGAGGTTGCGCCGATGCTCACGCCGCTGCTCGGCGAAAATTCGGCGGTGCTTCCCCTGCAGAACGGCATCGAGGCGGCCGAGCAGTTGGCCGAAACTCTCGGCCGCCATCACGTCCTCGGTGGCCTGTGTCGAATCTTCTGCTTCCAGGTCGCCCCTGCCCACGTGCGCCATGCCGGCGCCGATCCGTGGATCGCGCTCGGCGAGCTCGACAACCACGCCAGCGAACGGGTCGGGGCCGTACGCCGGGCTTTTGAGGCCGCCGGCGTCAAAGCTGAGGTTCCGGACAACATCCAAAGTGCCCTGTGGTCAAAATTCCTTTTCATCGCCGGCGTCAGCGGGGTGGGGGCCGCCGAGCGCGTCCCGATCGGCGAGCTGCGCACCGATCCTCGCACCCGGCAACTGCTGATCGACAGCATGACCGAGGTCGAGAACCTCGCCCGCCACCTGGAAGTTCCCCTCGCGGACGACGTCGTGGCCACGACCCTCGAGTTCGTCGACAGCCTGCCGGCCGAAACCACGTCGTCGATGCAGCGTGACATCACCGAAGGACGCCCGTCGGAGCTCGAGGCCCAGCTCGGCGCCGCAGTGCGCCTGGCGGACGAGGCGGGCCTCGATATGCCGGTCAACCGCGCCAACTACGCTCTTCTGCTGCCTTTCGAGCGGCAGGCCCGCGGCGAGCGTTCGGGCTAGCGCAAGCATCATAGTGAAACAAGCGCCGGTGAAAGGGCGTACGATATATGGGGGAGTTGCTCATGGAAACACCCGGTAGAGTTCGGCGCGTGAAGGCTGTGTGGGCTCCGCTCCTCGTGATGTTCGCGGGGCTGAGCGGGGTGGTGATTCCGGCG
>CBDUXW010000305.1:0-4681 GCA_965371275.1 uncultured bacterium
GCCACCGCCTCGAGACATAGACGACGTCGCCGGCGGCGATGTTGTCGTCCAGCCAGAGGGCCAGCAGCTCGTCGGTGCGCAGCGTGTCCCGGCGGCTGAGGTCGACGCCGAGCACACGGAGCGGCGGCACCAGCACCAGCACGATGAGCAGCACTCCGGCCCACGCCGGCGCCTTCCGCGCCCGCAGGGCGGCAATGGCCTCGACGGCGGCCACGGCACCGAACACGGCGACGAAGGGCACGAGCGGGTAGACCCAGCGGCCGAATTGCGCCGGCTGCTGGCTCATGAACCACAGATACGAGAGCGGGAACAGCAGCAGCAGGGAGAGCCGCGGCCGTGGCCTCGCCATCGCCACCGCCCCGAGGGTTACGGCCATCGCCAGCCACGGCCAGCCTGTCCCCCGACTCGCCAGCAGGCGGGGGTAAAAGAGCGCCGGGTTGTCCTTGGCCGCCCAGTGGTCGGGGCCGGTCATCTGCACCTCGACACTCAACTGCGTCACGAAGTTCGGAAAGTCAGCCCATAGGAAGTGGTTGCTCGCCGCCAGCAGCAGCACGAATCCTGAGAAGGCGACTGCCAGCCGCAGCTTGCGCCCTGTCGCCGGCGCCGCAAACGCCGCCGCCGCCAGCACCGGCAACAGAACGAAAACGCTCGAATACTTGACACCGGTCGACAGCCCGGCAAAGGCTCCCGCGGTGAACACCCAGCGCCAATCGCCGGTCTCATAGGCAACGATCGCCGCGTACGCAGCCGCGACGATCAACAAACACTGCGCCGGCTCGTTGCGCAGCTGCGTCGAAATCTGGATCGATAGCGGCGAGATTGCCACCATCCCGGCTGCTAGTAATCCCGCCGTCCCACCCGCCAAGCGCCTGGCCAGGAGGCCCGTCAGGGCAACCGTCCCAGCCTCCACCAGGACGCCGGTAACCTGTCCCGCATACACGAACGTCGCAACGTCCATGTCCGCGAGCCGGAAGGCGACACCCGACATCAGGTTCCACAGGTAGGTCAGCAGGAAGCTACCGGACAACACCCAGAAGTAGATTCCCGGATAGTGCTCTACGGTGTGGTGGTCGACCTCTCCCGTTTGGAAGAAACCCAGTACGCTGAAGGCAAGACGCCGGTCGTCGATGGCGACAGGATTGTTGACCAGGTCGGCACCGAGACCCCACAAGCGTAGTAGCAAGGCGAGCAGGCAAAGCCCCAGCAGCGCCAGCCCGAAGCCCCGTTCCCGCAGCAACGTACGCCGCGACGCCGCGTCGCGCACCACCGAGCCCGGGCGCGCCAGGGTGCTGACCAGGAAGGTGCCGGCCAGAAGAACCAGCAACCACGCGGCCGGCGGAATCCAACCGGCGCCGATCCCACCCAACCGCAGCAGCAACAGACCGGCGACAACAACGCGCACGCCGATCATGAGTTGGTAGCCTGGTCGCACCTCACGAACCACCCTGTGTGCCGCCGGGCATGATCTTGTGCAACATCACGGCGGCATACGGTTTGCCATTCATCGGCACACTACTGTTTCTCGAACGCAAAAAGCTGGCTGCGGGTGTTGATGTAGAGCACGCCGTTGGCGGCAACAGGGGCGCCGTACACCGCGTTTCCCAGGTTCATCTCGGCGATCTCCTCCATCTCGCGGCCGGCGCGCAGGACGATCACGTCTCCATCTTCATCGCCGAGATACACCTTGCCGTCGGCCACCAATGGAGAGCCCCACACGGCGGCGAAGGTGTCATACACCCAAACCTCCTCGCCGGTCGCCACGTCGATGGCGTGGAAGAAGCCGCTGAAATCGGCGATGTACAGCAGGCCGTCGTGGATGGCCACGGTCGACAGCGAGCGGCGGATGTCCTCGAAGTGCCACACGACGCCGCTTTGTGTGATGTCACCGCGCTGGGTGGCGTCGATGGCGAACAAGTGCCCCTTGCCCTCGCCGTTCTCCGGATCCTGTCCGTTGGCGACAAACACCTTGTCTTCCCAGATCACCGGCGTGGCGATGATGTTGTTGCGGGTGCGCGGCCACTGGGCGTCCGGCGGGTTGGTGTCGAGCTCCCAGAGCAATTCGCCGTTGGCGGCGTCGAACCCCCGCACCCATCCGTCCCCCTGGCCGATGACGACCTGCACGACGCCGTCGATCTCAGCGACCGCGGGCGTCGACCACTGTCCGTGGAGGATGCGTTCGCCGAGCGGCTCCGCCTGCCATACCAGCTCGCCGGTGTGCTTGTTGACAGCGATCAAGTCGGGGGCCTGGGGCGCCGGCACGCGACCCTCTTCGTCCTGTCCGTTCGACGTATTGACGATCAGCAGATCGCCGTACACAGCCGGCGCGCTGCTCGTCATGTTGTGCGGGAACACACCGAGCTCGCCGATCATGTCGTAAATCCACACCACGTCGCCGTCTACGTCGCGCGCCCGCTCCTCGTTGGTAAACGGCCCGTCGTTCTCACCATCGCGGAAGCCTTCCGTATCGAGCGCCACGATTTCGCCGCGGCTGCTCACGTAGTACAGGCGTTCGCCTTCCACCAATGGCGAGGAGCAAATCCCCTGGAACGGCCAGTCGTTGACCTGTCCGGCAGCCAGCTTGTCGTGCACCATTTGCCACAGGAAGGAGCCGTCGGCCTCGCTGAATGCCATGACGATGCCCTTGTCGCCGACGGCTTCGAGGTCGCGCAGCAAGTCGTTGTTGGTGCCGACGAACACCTTGCCGCCGGCAACGACCGGATTCCCATAGCTGCTGGAACCCAGATCGGCGACCCACTTCACGTTCTCGCCGCTGCGGTCGTCCCACTCCGCCGGCAGCTCGCCGGCCTCGGCCACCATGTTGCGGTCCATCGATCCGCCCCACATCGGCCAGTCGCCGGCCGCAGCGCCGGAGCCGGGCGCGACGGGATCTGACGACCATCCCACACCCCAGGCGAGGCCCACCGCCACCCCCCAAACCACCCACTTCAGCCAAGTTCGCATTCGTTACAGGTCCCTATCGAGCGCCGGCCGCCCATCCTGGTTCGCCAGGTGCCAGCTCGTGAGGTACACCAACCGGGCAATTCTGGCCATTTTCGGGTAGTTGATACGATCCGGTGTGTCGGTGACGCGATGGTAGTCGGGATGCAGCCCCGTATGGAAGAACGTCGCCGGTACACCGACCTGTAGGAACGGCCAGTGATCGGAGCGACGCAACAGGTTCGACGGATTGCCGTCGTAACCGAACTTGAGGTCCAATCCGATGCGTTCGTTGGCCGCCTCCACCTCGCCGCGCAAGTCGGAGCTGTGCGTGTAACCCATGATGTTGATCGAGTTGGCGTTCGATTCGGCGGTCTGCGGCTCGAGCCCGCGGAAGCGCCCGCCGCCGTCCTCAGGAACCTCCTCGTTGCGGCCGATCATGTCCATGTTGAGCACCGCAACGATGCTCCCCAGCGGGAACGTCGGCGCCTCGGTGTAGTACCAGGCACCCAGGAGTCCACGCTCCTCGGCATCCCAGGCGGCAAACAGCACGGTACGCCGCGGCCCTTCTCCCATCGCCGCCGCCATGGCGTAGGCCTCGGCGATTTCCAGGAGTGCCACGGTGCCCGAGCCGTCGTCGTCGGCACCGTTGAATACGCCGCTATCGTTCGCGCCGTCGTGGTCGAAGTGGGCACAAATGATGACCACTTCATCGCCGACCTCGGGATCGGTGCCCTCGATCATTGCCAACACGTTGCGCGCCACGGCGGTGCCGCGCTCCACCGATGCGGTGAGCTCGATCTGCGGTCCGTCGACAGGCAGGACGCCGTGGCCTCTGTCGTCTATGGCTTCGGCGTCGACGCCAAGCTGCTCCAGGGATTTTCCGGTACCCGAAAGCAGGCTCTCGGCCAGGCGCGCGGAAATGCGCGCCGCCGGAATCTCGATCTTGTCCATCCAGGCGACGAGTGAGTAACGCGTCCTGCCGGGGGCCCAGTATTGTGCCGCGGCGCGCTGGTAGTCGGCGGCGTCCGGCCGGTTGTGCACGTCGCGAACGAACAGGATTCCCGCGGCGCCGCGCTCTTGAGCGGCCAGCGCTTTGCGCCAGTCGCGCGATTGCTCCGCGGTAACGAGGCCGTCGAACGGACTGTCCGGGTCGCGCGCTCCCGGTTCGCTGTCGAGCACCAGCACGATCTTCCCTTCGACGCTTTCCCCCCGGTAATCGTCGTAACCCAAGCGCGGGTCGACGATGCCGAAACCCACGTAAGCGAGGTCGCCGCGTGCCGAGGCGCTGGCGCTGAAGTTGAGCGGGTAGTAATCCTGGCCTACGGAACGGCTGCGCGGCCCGTCGGTGTCAACGCCGTCGATCACCAGTGAATTGGTGTCGCCGAGGCCGAAGGTGGCGAGATCGAAGTTTTGGAAGTACGAGCCCTCGGGCCCGGCCGGTGCCAGTCCCAGCCGCTCGAAGCGCGCCTTGATGAACTCCGCCGCAACAGCCACGTCGCGGGTAGCTGCGGCACGGCCGTTCATCGCGTCGGAGGCGAGGAAGAACAAGTCGGCGCGCAGGTCGGCCTCGCGAATCGTGTCGATGGCAGGCGCCAAGCCGTCGGGGGCGGGCGCCGCGCCGCCGCACGCCACGGCGGCGGCTGTAAGTCCCGCGACAAGCATCATCGTGAAATGACGAGCGAACGATTCGAGCCTGGTGATTCTCATGGGTGGGCTCCCGGATGAGCACGATGCCTCCGGG
>CBDUXW010000306.1:0-4671 GCA_965371275.1 uncultured bacterium
CCCCGCGGCCGTGCCGCCGCCGCCCGGACCGTCGGCCGCCAACGCCGGGGTCGCCCCGGCCCACGTCAACGCCATCACGAACAACCACATTGCCGCACTACCACTCACCCTGCTCATCGTTGCGCCTCCTGCTATACGTCGGCTCACCGGGCAACCATTCGGCTGCCCGGCGGCCGCAGGTGGGGACCCCGGCGCTCATTTCCCGGCGCCCGACACGGCGCCACGGGAATCTATTAAAAAACCGTCTTTACCTGGAAAATCGTACGCATGCCGCCGCTGCGGAAATGCTGCTCGAGCAATACCCAGACCATGGCGCGCTCCGAAAACCACTGGTAATCGCCGTAGGCAACAGCCCCCAGCGAGCCCGCGCCCGGATCGTCGAGCCGCAATCCGACGTTGGTGAAGTAGGTGGGGCGGTACTCGCCCCACCACGACGCCAACAGGCGTGACTCGCCGTCGAACCGTTGCGTGCTCACCGCCGCCGCACTGCCCCATTTCGGTCGCTCAATGGCGACGAGGCCCGTGTACATCTGCCGGCCGCCGTTGAGGAATGCCGATCCGCCGAAGCTGGAGGCGCCGCGGCGGTAATACGACTCGAGCACCACACCCTGGGGCGACGGATCGAACTCGAAGCTGGCGAACCGCTCGGCACGTTCGGTAACCGGCACCGCAAACTCGCCGGCGAAGGGAACACTCAGGTTGGTGTACAGCCCATCCGCCGCGTTGCTGTCATCGCGCTCTCCCGGACGGTGGTAACTGACCATCACGGCGGGCGTACGCGCCACCGGCGAGTACCCATCGACCTGCGTCAGGCGCCTCGTCTCGCCGGTCTCGCCCGGCAGGGGCAGAGCCAGCGCCACCGGCGGTGTCGCCGACAGCTGCAAGGCCTGGTCGTACTGGTCGAAAACACGAAATTGACCGCCGGTGAGGCGCACGTTGTCGCCCACATCGACATTCAAAAAGACGTCATCGAAAATACCGCTGCGGTCGATGAGCTGGCCGTTGCTGTCGAGTGTGCGGCTTACCGGCCGCCATTTGACGACATAGCTGAGGTCATCGCCGATCGATCCGCCGGTGACCGCCTTGACGATGGCCAGGTAGAAGTCGTCGACGTCATCCGACTCCCGGTTCTCGTAGCGCACCGCGAAGCCGCCGGCGAACGGAATGGTCTTGCGCGGCGTTGCCCCCGGAAACCGGTAGCCGTGGGCGCGGAACGCGTAGCCGGTCTGGTTGAGCTTCGGAACTGTGCTGTGGCAGGTGTGGCAGCTAACGCTGTACCTGCGCGCGAAATACGGAAACGCTTGCGTCGGCCGTGCCAGCCACAGGGTCGCGATAACGACGACCACGGTCAGGCAAACGGCGCTACGCCGCGCCCGACCGAAGCCGGATTCCCCCGCTTGCATCTGTCACCCCGCCTTCCGACCGCCTCGCTCGCCAATCTGATAACACGGTCGCAAGGCGCCGCCGAAGCCCAAAAGTCACGGACCGAACCGCAACCCGGCAGCGATGTACGAAGGCGGGCATCGCTGGACAAGACTGCCTAATTATCCACACCGAGAAATCTGCGGCAGGAACGCATGCGCACCGCGGCGGGTGCTTCATTTTATTAGGATACGCAAGTCGTAATATAGTATAATAGTCGGGTCCGGATTCTCTGCAACCAGGAGGCGCGCCCATGAGAGCTCCATTCTTCCGGAGTCTGTTTGTGCTGGCGATCGGCGCCCTGATCCTGGTCCTCGGCTCACCTCCCGCTGTCGCCGGCGGACGGACCGAGGATCCGATCTTGCGCGAAATGGTCGACCGGCTCTTCGCCGGCGTCGAACCGTCGAGTCATATGGCGATCGTCGTCAAGGATCCAACCAAGGGGGCATATCTGGCCTTCTATCTATCCACGTACGTCGGCGTCCAGGAGCTTCGTGCCTACAAGATCACGCTCTACAACGTGAACGAGAGTGCTGATCGGCTCCCCGACATCGATGCGCTGCTGGCAGCCCATGAGTACGCGGAGGCGTACGCGGCGCTGCTCAATATCATGATCATCGAGTACGGCTCGATGTATGTGGCGGATGTGGCAATCGACGGCATTCGCGAGGGTGACGTGGCGGTCGGCAGCGGCCACATGCGTGACAATTTCCACAAATCACAGTTCGCCAGCTACGAAGAAGCGGACGCGATGTACCGTGAGTGGTTGGTACGTGCTATCTCGCTACGGGAACCTGACGGCCAAGACTAGCGGCGGCAAGGCCGTTAGCCGCCCTGCGGTTGCGAGATAGGCCCGAGACCTTTACCGCGGGTCGCCACCGCTCCCCGCGGCGGCCTGCACCAACTCGTCGTCGAGCTCGCTGTGAAAAAGGTCGCGCGTCCGCACGGGCACGTGGCACTGGCGGCATCTCGACCGCTCGGGATGTGGCGTGACGATCTCGACCCGCGCCGCCTCTCCGGTGTGGCATGCGGCGCAGTTTTCCCGCATGAAAACGCGGTGAGGAATGGTCGGCGGCGCCAGGGCGTTGAGGCGCGCGCCGCGGCGCAAGTCCTGCTCCAAGCCTACGAAGCTATTGCCTACGAGAAGGGCCTCGGTCTGACGAAACACGTGACACTGGCGACACCGGCTGATGGCGCTGGGGGCGGCGGTGTTGTCGTGCGGCGAGGGCGGTGCAAAGCCTACGTCTTCAAGCTCCATCCCCTGCCGGTTATGACACGAGATGCACGCCATGCCGAAGTTCTCATGCGCAATCACCGGCGGCGCGCCGTCGTAGGCACGCCGCGTGGCACGTTCGGTTGCCGGGCTGGGGCCTCCGGCGCCCGGTGCCTGACACGCGATTGCCGCGGCCGAGATCAGCGCCACCAACCAGATCAGACCATCTCTACACGGACGGCGCATTTCTTGTAGTCCGGCTCCTTGCTGATGTTGTCCATCGCATCGAGCGTCAGCTCGTTGACCAGCTTGGTTTCGTCGAAGAACGGAATGAACACCGAGCCACGCGGCGGCCGGCCGCGGCCGTCGACACGCACGGGGAGCTCCATGCTGCCGCGGCGGCTCACCACCCGGCAGGCGTCGCCCGCCTTGAGGCCGAGATCCTGGGCGTCGACCCGATTGAGCTCGACGTACGCTTCGGGAACCGCCTGGTAGAGCTGTGGCACACGTCGCGTCATCGAACCGGTGTGCCAGTGCTCGAGCACACGCCCGGTACACAGCCACATCGGGTACTCGTCGTCCGGAACCTCTGCCGGCGGGTGATACGGGCGAATCCAGAAAGCGGCCTTCTCGTTGTTCGCCTTGGCCTTGTAGAAGTGCACGCCCTGCGTCTTCTCGACAAACGGATCGAAGCCGGCGGCGTAGCGGTATCGCGTTTCTTTGCCGTCGACAACGGGCCACAACAGGCCGCGCGTTTCCGTGTACTGACGATAGGACGCCAGATCATGACCGGTGCCGATGGTGAACTCCCGATATTCCTCGAACATCGGCTCATGCCAATCATCGTCGGGCCACGGAAAGAGGTGTCCATGGCCCATACGCTTGGCGACCTCGATGATCTGCCAGGCGTCTTCACGCGCCTCTCCGGGAGGATCGACGATCTTGTACCACTGCTGGGTACGGCGCTCGGAGTTGCCGAACACGCCCTCCCTCTCCACCCAGGCGGACGACGGCAGCACCAGGTCGGCCGCCGCGGTGCTCGGCGTGGGATAGATGTCCGAAACAACCACGAAGCGACCGTCGCCGGGCTCGCGTTCGATGCGATGCAGGTTGGGAATCGTCACCCACGGATTGGTCACCTGGACCCACATCACCTTCAGGTCGCCGCGCATGAGGGCGCGAAACATGTCGACGGTGTGGTAGCCGGGTCGTGGATTGATGGTCCCCGCGGGGACGTTCCAGATGCGTTCGGCGATGGCCCGGTGCTCCGGGTTGGCCACCACCATGTCGGCAGGCAGCCGATGCGCCAGTGTCCCCACCTCGCGCACGGTTCCACAGGCCGACGGCTGCCCGGTGAGGCTGAACGGGTTGGCGCCGGGACGGCTGATCTTGCCGGTGACCAGGTGGAGGTCGGTAATCAGGTTGTTCATCCAGGTGCCGCGGACGTGCTGGTTGACCCCCATGCACCAGGTGCTCACGGTGCCGCGCGACGCGTCGCCGTAGATCTCGGCGAGCGCGCGGATCTGCTGCTCCGGAACGCCGCTGAGCTCGCTGGCCCGAGCCGGCGTGTAATCGGCCAGGAATGCCTCGACGTCGGCCAGCGAGGCGCCGCTCGCCTCATCGCCGAAACCGTAGCGCTCGGCCTCACCATCGTCGGGCGACAGCCCCAGACCGTCGGGTCCCCAGCAGCCGTAGCCGATCTTGTCGAGGTCTTCGATACCGCGCTTGAAGACCACGTTCTCCGCGATGAAGCTGCGATCGATGTTGCCGTCGGCGAACAGCAAATGGAGGATGCCGTTGGCCAGCGCCAGGTCGCCGTTGGGGACGATCTCGACGTACATGTCGGCGTAATCGCTGGTCGGCGTGCGACGGGTGGCGATGTCGATGATGCGCACGCTCGGATTGGTGCGCTTGTTCTCGAGGATCCGCGAGAACAACACCGGATGCATTTCCGCCATGTTGTTGCCCCACAACACGAAGTCGTCGCCGGCCTCGAAGTCCTCGTAGCAACCCATCGGCTCGTCGCTCTGGAACTG
>CBDUXW010000307.1:0-4664 GCA_965371275.1 uncultured bacterium
ACGCCGCACGCAAGGCAGGGCGCGGGCCCTGATCTGGTGCTGGAAGCAACTCTTCGAGCCTGATTTGCTGCGGCTTCGTCGAGAGCTGAGTGAAAACAACGACGTTCCCCGAAGGAAGCCAACGATGAGCGAATTTTTTTCCGACGTGCGCTATGCGCTGCGCGCCTTGCGGGCGACGCCGCTACTGACTATGGCGGTCGTGCTGACACTGGCGCTCGGCATCGGCGCCAACGCGGCGATCTTCACCGTCGTGAATGCGACGCTGCTGGCGCCGCTGCCCTACGACGATCCGGAGCGCTTGGTGCTGATCTGGGAAACGCACCTCGGCGACGAGGGCACCACCACGGTGGCGCCGGCTAACTACATCGACTGGCGCGACCAGAGCGACAGCCTCGAGGACCTCGCCGCCTTCAACGTGTCGCGCGCCACGCTCACCGGCGACGGCGATGCGGTGACGGTCGAGGCCTCGGTGATTACGCCGAACTTCTTCGACGTCCTGGGGGTCGAGGCTGAGCTCGGCACGACCCACCTGGCGGAGCAGAGCCTCGCCGATATCGACGACGTGATTCTGATCAGCAACGGCTTGTGGCGTAGCCGCTACGGCGCCGACCCGGAGATCGTCGGACGAACGGTCATCGTGGGGGGGCGGCCGCGGGTGGTCGTGGGCGTGATGCCGGCGGCGTACCGACACCCCGAGCGCTCGGCGTTCACGGGGGCGCAAGTGTGGGTGCCGATGACGTTCCCCGACCCGCAGCGCAATTCACGGTTCCTGCGCACGCTCGGTCGGTTGGCGCCGGGATACTCGCACGACGACGCGGTGGGCGAGCTCGATACGATCAGCGCCCGGCTCGAAGGCGAGTACCCGGATTCCAATGCAGGGTACGGCGCGCTGGTGGTGCGGTTGCGCGACGACCTCGTCGGCTCGACGCGTGACTCGCTCGTGCTGTTGTTGGGTGCCGCCGCCGTCCTGCTGCTGATCGTGTGCACCAATGTGGCGAATCTGTTGCTGGCCCGCGGACAACAGCGGCGCAAGGAGATGGCCATCCGCGCTGCGGTCGGGGCGGGTCGCGGGCGCCTGATTCGCCAGGTGCTGATCGAGGGCGGCGTTCTGACGGTCGCCGGCACCGTGCTCGGCGTAGGACTGGTTGTCGCGGTCACGAACGTTCTCACGTCGATTCAAGCACAGTTGTATCCATCGATTCCCGAGGTCGGTGTCGATGTTCGGGTGCTGGGGTTCGCGATTGTGGCGGGCGCCGTGACGGCACTGCTATTCGGCGCCGCACCGGCGGCCGAAATGTCGGGCGTGCGCCTGGCCACCGTGATGGGCGAGGACACGGCAGGCGGCGGCATCGGCAAGGGGCCGCGGCGCACGCGGGCGGCCCTGGTGGTGGCCGAGGTGGCGCTGGCGACCGTCCTGTTGATCGGCGCCGGCTTGCTGAGTCGCAGCTTTCTGCAGCTACAATCCGTGCCGACCGGTTTCGACGCGCGAGGTGTTGTCAGCTTCCGCATTGCGATTCCCGAGACTCGTTACCAGGAATACGAATCGGTGGTGGGGTTTTTCGACGAGCTTCGCCGCCGCATCACCAACGTTCCCGGCGTGGTCGAGGTAGGTGTGTTCAGCGACTTGCCGTTCACGGGCTCCAATTGGGGAATCGACTATCTCCCCGCCGGCGCCGCCGAGCTGCCGCCATCGCAGTTGCCCGTCGCCGAGTATCACGTCGTCGGGCCGGGAACGTTCGCGGCGCTGGGCATCCCGTTGCTCACGGGCCGGGCATTTGATCAAACGGAGGGCCTGGAGGATCCCCTGGTCGTGGTCGTGAACCGGACCCTGGCGGAGCGGGAGTGGTCGTGGCAGGACGCGGTCGGGCAGAGACTCCGGCTCGGTTCGAGCCCCGACGCCGACACGGCGACGATCATCGGCGTGGTCGGCGACACACTCGACGATGGCTATCACGATGTTGCCGGTGCGCGGATGTTCATCAGCAATCGGCAGTGGCCTAATCGATCTACGGCAGTTGTCGTACGAACGGAGGCCGTTCCCTCGAGCGTCATGCCGTTGCTGCGTCGGGAGTTGGCCGCGATCGACGCCGACCTGCCGATGGCCGAGCTGCGGGAGCTCGACGAGCTGTTGGCCGGGACCGTATCGACTCGACGCCTCGGCTTGGTCCTGCTGAACACGTTCACGGCTTTGGCCGTTCTACTCGCCAGCCTCGGCATCTACGGCGTCATGGCCTACGGCGTCGCCCGCCGCTCGCGGGAGATCGCCATTCGGGGCGCTCTCGGAGCACGTCGCGCGGACGTCGTGCGCATGGTGGTGATCGAGTCGATGTCGCTGGCGGGGGCGGGAATCGCCCTCGGCATCGCCGGCGGCCTGGTGCTCGGGCGCATGATCGCGGCCTTCCTGTTTGCCGTCCAGCCCGCCGATCCGCTCACGTTCGTGGTCGCGCCCCTGTTGTTGGCGGCCGTCGCGCTGGCGGCGAGCATCGTGCCGGCCCGGCGGGCGGCAAAGCTGGATCCGATGGCGGCGCTGCGGGGGCTGTAGCGATGAGTCCCTCGAGCGCTTGGCGCCGCCGGTCAGGCGGCTCCTCGCGCTTCTTCCACTCGATCGCGCACGAAGCATAGTTCGCTACCGTCCCGTTCGACCTCCACGACATCGCCGGGGGCCAGGCGCTCCGCGGCGATGAAGCGCGACAACGGGTCGACCAGCATACGCTCGAAAGTGCGGCGCAACGGCCGCGCGCCGTAGCGCGCATCGGTGCCCTCATCGACGACGAGATCACGTGCCTGTTGGCTGACTTTCACCAGCAACGGCATGCCGACCTGGCGAATGGCGCGGTCGTGGATCTCGGCAAGGAACTTGTCGAAAATTTTCAGCAAGTGCCGGCGCTGCAGCGACCGGAAGACGAGCGTGTTGTCGAAGCGGTTGAGAAACTCGAGCGGAAACGTGTTGCGGGCCGCGGCCAGGACCGCCTCGTGCAGTTCCTCCCGCGGTGACGGAGATGGTGCATCGCCGTTGGCGAAGCCGAGCTGCCGGTGTTCGAGCAGGCGGCTGGTCTCGTGGCCGCCGACGTTCGACGTCAGTAACACGATGGAATCGGTGAAGTCGGTCACACTGTTGTCGCCGAGTGACAGCGTGCCTTCATCGAGGATTCCCAGCAGCGCATTCCACACCGCCGGATGGGCCTTTTCGATCTCGTCGAACAGGACGACCGAGCGGCACGCCGGTAGCTGCTCGGCTTGGGAGCCCGCGTCGTCGCCGGCGGTTTCCTTGAGAGCCAGCACGTCGTAGCGGCCCTGGTTCCCCGTGGCCTGGGAGGCATCCTTCAACGCGGCACGGCGGTGCCGATTGCGTGCCGCGATCTGATCGACGTAAGCGCGGTCGAGATGCCTCTGGCTCAGCAGCGGCTCGATGTCGTGGCCTACATACCCCGGCGGCGAGCCCAGCAGCTTGGCGATCTGGTGGCTGTGCGCGTATTCCTCGCAGCCTACGCGGATGAGTGCCGTGTCCGATCCGTGCATCGCCTCGGCAACCGCGCGTGCGGTTTCGGTTTTGCCGACCCCCGTGGGCCCCAGCAGTAACGCGGTCAGCAATGGACGACTCGTATCGCGCAGTCCGGACAGCGAGCGGCCGTAGGAACAGACCAAGGCGTCGAGGGCTGCGTTTTGCCCGGCGACGCGCCGGTGCAACACATCGTGCAGCACCTGCGTCCGCTCGATGAGGCACGTGTCGTGAAGCAGCGTCCGCGACCGGCTGTTCGATGTGCCGTCCCGAGGCTGCATGTCGGTTGCGGGGCGACCTTGTCGGGGGATGGTGGAGGCGACTGTCGTGGCGAGCTGCTCGCGTTCCGTCATGGCCCACCTCCTGCTTGCCGGGAACCGTACCTCGCCGACGAATCCGCCGGTGTTGGGGTCCCGAAGCTTCCTGGATCGTTCACCTGCTAGTTTGCCGGAACCGGCCGCGTCGTTACTCCCCGGGTGTTCTGCGCCGACACCGACGTGGACTTCTATGGGTCTGACGCGCCACCGCCCGTCAGCGGCGGTCCACGCCGACAGTTGGGTTTCGTGACGGGCGAAGAGCCGCTGCCAGCAAAACGATACGGAGATGCATAGGTCGATTCGTTGTCAATATTCTGATATTTCGATAGTGTTACCGGCAATATGCGACGCGAACACGCTGGACTTCACGTGGTCTGTACAAAAGCGCGACAACCTGGGAGGTGATGCTTTGAGGAAACTCGAGCAGACGGTTCGGTACGCCCTGATTCTGATCACATGTGTCGCGATCTCAGTTGGTCCTGCACCCGCCTCGGGCGCTCAGTCCCCGGCGAACGACGAGTCGCTGGCCCGGTCTCTGGAGGCGCTCCCCGGCGTGGCGGCGCAACCGCACGGCGATCACGTCGATTACGCGCTGGCAGCAGGTGGGCAGGAGGGTTCGAGCGTCACGGTCGATCCCGACTTCTTCGCCGGCCTGGCGTACCGGTCGACCGGCTTCAACAGGGGAGGCCGCTCCACCGCCGTAACCGGCGTGCCGGATGAGCCGTTCAAGTACTACGTCGGTTACTCCGGCGGCGGCGTGTGGAAAACGGAAGATGCCGGCACCACCTGGGAGAACATCTCCGACGGTTATTTCAACGTCGGCTCGATCGGCGACATCAACGTGGCCC
>CBDUXW010000308.1:0-4659 GCA_965371275.1 uncultured bacterium
GGGCCCACGTACTCGGAACGCGGCCGAATCAGCTGGTTGTCGGCGTACTGCTCCAGGACGTGTGCGGACCAGCCGGAAATGCGGCTGATGGCGAACAACAGCGGGAATAGATCGGCCGGGAGGCCGAGGTACGTGTAGAGGCTCGCCGAATAAAAGTCGACGTTGATTGCCAGCCCCTTGCGCTCCTGCATCACCTCCACCAGGCGCGTCGAGGTTTCGAGCATTGTCGGATCGCCCTCGTCGGCCAGTCCTTCGGCGTGGGCGCGGAGATGACGACCGCGTGGATCTTCGACCTTGTAGACACGGTGTCCGAAACCCATGATCCGCTCTTTGGCCGCCAACTTGGCGTCGACGTAGTCGGACACCCGGTCGGGGGTGCCGATGTCGTCGAGCATTTCCTTGACCCGCTGGTTGGCGCCGCCGTGCAGCGGACCCTTGAGAGTTCCCACGGCCGAAGTGATCGCCGAATGCATGTCGGAGAGGGTCGCCGCGGTTACTCGGGCGGAGAAGGTCGAGGCGTTGAAACCGTGATCGGCGTGCAGGACGAGCGCCACGTCGAGGGCGCGGGCTGCTTTCTCGCTGGCCCGCTCGCCGCGAAGCATGTACAGGAAGTTGGCGGCATGGCCGAGCGCCGAGTCGGGTGCGATCGGCTCTTCGCCCTGCCGGCAACGCTCGATGGCGGCGGTGACCGTGGCGAGTTGGGCCGTCAGGCGCGCGGCTTTCGCCTTGTTCGCATCTTCCGCCATGTCCTCGCCCTGGGGGTCGAACTGGCCGAGCACGGAAACTGCCGTACGCAGTGTCGCCATCGGCGGCGAGTCCGCCGGCGCCGCCGTGATGACGTCGATGACCGAGCCGGGTACGGCACGTTGGGCCGTGAGCATGGTTGTGAAATCGGCCAACTCGGTGCGCGTGGGAAGCTCGCCGTTCCACAGCAGGTAGGTGGCCTCCTCGAACGTCGAGTGCTCGGCCAGATCGTGTATGTCGTAGCCGCCGTACGCGAGCAGGCCCTTCTCGCCGTCGATGATCGTGATCCCCGACCGGCCGGCGGTGATGCCCTTGAGGCCCCCCGATGTAGCTGTGCTCGATTCGCTCATCAAGTCAATCCTACCGGGTAGGCGCCGGCGGGACAAACTTTCAACGAACCAACCCGGACCAACCCGATCCTCGTTTCACGACGGTCTGCCGGGCGGCATCGGTGACCTGGGATCGACGTGCCGGCGGCAGCCCGGCAGGCTCCTCATTCGAAGCGACTTCGGAAGCGTCCCGCTGGTGGATCGGTCACGGAACCGGCTCGACTTTTAGGCATTAATCTGATAAAAAGGTCCTAATAACTCATTAAGTAGGGAGAAAGGAGCGCATTCATGCAGTCTCCCTTGTTGAGAGTCATGCTGGCGGCACTGCCTCCGTTGTTCGTGGGCATGCTACTCGTGGTGCTGGTGCAACCGGCACCGGTGACGGCGGGCCCCATCCCGATGGTCGGATGGACCCCGCTGGTAGAGGCCACCCACTTCATGCTTCCGGCATTCTCGCGCAAGTACGACATGGAATGCCGCGAATGCCACACGGCCTGGCCGAGTCTCAACGCCTTCGGGCGGGAGTTCAAGCTGGACGGCTACAAGCTACCGGGCGAGAGGGATGGGCTCGACGACGAGGCGCACGCTCTGATCGCCGACGACTTGTCCCTCGACCAGAAGATTCCCATCACCATCCGCGGGGTCATGCGGCCTTACGACCAGAAGAAAGGCGGTGACGCCAAGATCCGGGCGTTCCATGAAGTCGAGATCTACGCCGCCGCATCGGTTGGTGATCAGTTCTCCGCCTTTGTCGAGATCGAGGCCGAGGACGAAGACGAGTTTAACGTTTTCCTGGAAAAGGGTGTTTTCGCGTTCAATCCCACCCCAGGGGCGAACGTCGCGATGGGTTGGGCCCCCGTGTTCTGGGCCGACCCGTTCAACACTCTGGCTGACGGCGGGCGGCGGATGACCCGTGGGCACAAGGGGCCGCTCGACTTGCGCTTCCACGCGCGAGAGCGGCTGCGGAGCTCGAGCCAATGGGTCAGCTTCTACGGCCGTGCGGCCGAAGGCAGGGTTACCTACATAGGTGGGATCAGCGCCGGTGGCGATGATCCGGAAGGGGGTGAGGCGAAGGACGGCTTCGGCCGCGTGATGGTCGATGCCTACACGGGCGTATATCTGGGTGGATTCGTGCTCTCGGGCACCAACGAATCCACGGGGACGGCGCTCGACTTCACCCGGGCGGGCTTCGACTTCCAGATCGAGCAGGGTGGATTCAACGCCTACGGACTCGTCATGTACGCCAACGACGATATGCCCCCGGGCGACGGCAACACCGTCATCCTCGATGACAGCATCACTACCGCGTACGTCGAAACCTTCTATGTCTTCCCCATCGAGCACAAGGCACTGAGCATGTTGGTGCCGCTGATAAGGATCGACTATCTGGACGATTTCACGAATCTGACCGCCGACATGAATTTCTACCTCACCCAGAACGTCAAGACCTACTTCGAGTGGTGGCAGAACATCTCCACGCCATCGGGCGTGAGCAGTAAGTGGCGCGCCACCGTACAGCTCGACTTCGCGTTCTAGGCAAGCTGCCTTGACGACGCGTCCGGGCTTCGCCGCTACGCAATGCGGTGAGGCCCGGGCGCAAAGCGCCTACAAAGAGGGAGCTAGCCGATGAAGACAAAGGCTTTTCGCATCCTACAGATACGGCGCGCTGCACCGCTCCTGCCTGCCGCCTTGTTCGCCATGGTGGCGGTCGGTCTGCTGGTGGGGTTCGCGGCTGCCGATCCCGCGGCCGACAACGACGGCCCTCGGGGTCTCGCCGCGACAATGTCCTCGGCGAGCTCTGTCGAGCCCGAGTCCGGCGCCGCCCGACATCTCTCGAGAGGATCGGATTTCGAGTTCGTCGGCTCGCGTGAGTGCCGGCGTTGTCACCTCAAGGAATATCGAAGCTGGGAAAAGTCGCCGCACGCGGCGGCGCTCGACCTTTTGGAGCCCGGCGAACGATTCGATGCCAAGGAGGCGGCCGGGCTCGATCCGGACGCCGACTACACCGAAGACCCCGAGTGTCTCGAGTGCCACAGCGTCGGTTTCGGGGATGAGACCGGCTTCGAGAGCCGGTCGAGCAGCAGAACGCTCGTCGGGGTGGGCTGTGAGTCGTGTCACGGGCCCGGAAGTGAGTACGGCACCGAAAGCGCCATGGGGCCCAAGAACAAAAACCACTCTTTCGAGTCGGTGATCGCCAAGGGCTTGGTGTATCCGGTACCGGAGGAGGTCTGCGCCAACTGCCACAACGAGCGCAGCCCGTTCAATGCCGCGCTTGATGCGAAGTACGCCCTCGAGTACTCACCGGAGGTCCTGGAAACGGCAACGCACGACCATGTGTTGCTGAAGAACGACCACGGGGATCTGCCGCCGGGCGTCCTCTTCCAGAAGAAGTTGCCGTAGTCGTCGGGTCACCAGCCCCGGCACCGACCTGGAGACGACGGATGGGCGGTACCGAACAGCGCGTCCCTGAGGACTCGAAGGAGCAGGAAGCCTCCCTCGAAGACTCGAGCACCCCGCAGTTCCGGATTGCTTTCTTCGTTGCGTTCCTCGCCACCTTTGCGTTCGGCGTCTGGTTGTGGCCGACGTTGTCGGCGGCGGGAATCGAGCAGCCGATCGCCTTCAACCATCTGGCTCACGTCGAAGACGGCGGCCTCGAGTGCGCCGATTGCCACCCCCGAGTGTTTACCGGCGGCACGCCCGGTTTGCCGGGTGCCGCGGTGTGCGCCGACTGTCACGAGGGCGAGCCCATGACCGACAGCCCGGAAGAGGTCCGGCTCCTCGAGCTCCTGGCT
Source organism: uncultured bacterium (assembly GCA_965371275.1). Lineage (GTDB taxonomy): Bacteria > Acidobacteriota > UBA890 > UBA890 > UBA890 > CBDCBL01. Next base: position 3,866 of record CBDUXW010000308.1, read on the forward strand.
GCCGACGATCCTCTCGCCTGGACGCACCTGTTCAGGCAGCCGCCGCACGTTTTTTTTCCGCACCGGCGGCATGTCGTGGTCGGTCAGATGGAGTGCCGGGAGTGTCATGGGGATATCGGCGAGAGCAGTCTGCCGCCGCAGGTTGCCCCGCCGAAGCTGACGATGGAGCAATGCCTCGACTGCCACACCAGAAAGAGGGCTTCTATTGATTGCACAGCCTGCCATCGGTAACGCGCCATGAAGATTTCGCGCCGGGGTTTCGTCGGTACCGCGGCCGGGGCGACGGCCGGTATCGTGACGTCCAAGGCGGCGATAGAGGGCGCCAGCAAGCTGACGGCGCTGACCAGCGTCGACCGCCGAGCGCCGAGCGGTCCGGAGACGCTTCACGCCGGAGTGTGCGGCGAGTGCGGCGGCTCTTGTGGAACCCGGATTCGCATGATCGGCGAGCGCGCCGTCTTCGTTGGTGGCAATCCCGAGCACCCGATAAATCGCGGTGGCCTGTGTCCTCGTGGCCTGGCGAGCGTGCAGGCGCACTACCATCCCGACCGGCTGCTCAGTCCTCGGCGTCGAAACGGGCCGGACGGCGGCGCCGCGGACCTGACCTGGGAGACGGCGATCGAGGAGCTGACGGTTCGACTCACGGCCCTTCGCGAGAGTCGGCAAACCCACCGCGTCGGCATCGTCCACGAGGCCACAAACGATCCTCTCGATCTATTGATCGGCCGGTTCCTGCGGGGGTTCGGAAGCCCCAACGATTTGCACATCCACCCTCTACCGGCGGCGCTGCGCGCCGC
>CBDUXW010000309.1:0-4647 GCA_965371275.1 uncultured bacterium
CCCCGGCAAGTCGCCGCAGGAGATGGAAGAACGGTACACGCGGCGGCTCGAGCGTGACATCAGCACGGTGAGCGGCGTCGATCGGGTCTACTCGATGACCCGTTCCGGCCAGTCGGTGGTGGTTGCCGAGTTCGCCTGGGATACCGACATGGACTTTGCGCTTCTCGACGTGCAGAAGCGCATGGGCGCCTACTCCACCGACGACGAGATCGAGACCCTCGACGTTACCCAGGAAGACCCGCAGGCGCTGCCGGTGGCGCGGATTGCGGTGTCGGCGCCGGCGGGCGGAGATCTCGATGAGTTACTCGGCACGGTGGATACGCTGATCAAGCCACGACTCGAGGCGCTGGACGGCGTTGCCGCCGCGGAGATCGAGGGCGACGCTGAAAAAGAGATCCGGGTCATCCTCGATGAGTATCTTCTGGAGGCATTCGGCGTCACCGACGCGACGGTCGTAGAGCGCATCCGGCTGGCTAACCAGGACGTTTCCGGCGGCCGGCTCGAAGAAGGCGACCAGTCGTATCAAGTGAAGGGCATCGGCCGCCTGGCCGGCATCGCCGAGGTCGAGAACCTGATCGTCGGCGAGCGCGCCGGCGCGGCCGACGGGGCAGCCACAGCGGGCAGTGCAGCCGGAGGAGGTGGTGCGGCGGGCGGCAGCGGAGAGGCCGAGGGTACGGGCACGGAAGAGGAAACACTGCGGGTCCCGGTGTACGTGCGCGACGTCGGACGTGTCGTGCTCGAGTACGCTGAGCGCGAAACCATCGTGCGGCTCAACGGCATCGAGTGTCTGGGCCTGGCCATTTACAAGGAAGCCGACGCGAGCACGGTGAGCGTCGTTCAGGTGGTGCTCGAGGATATCGAGAGCCTGGCGCTCGATCTTCCCGGTGTCGAGTTCACCGTCGTCGAGAACCAGGCACGGTTCATCGAACAGGCCGTCCGCGAGGTCGAGGAGGCGGCGCTGTACGGCGCCTTGCTGGCGATCGGTGTGTTGCTCCTGTTCCTGCGCAGCATCACGGCGACAATCGTCATCGGCCTCGCCATCCCGATCTCGGTGCTGGCGACCTTCACGCTGATGTACTTCCAGAACCTGACGCTCAACATCATGACGATGGGCGGCCTGGCGCTCGGCGCCGGCATGTTGGTCGACAACGCCATCGTCGTGATCGAGAACATCTACCGGCGCCTCGAGCTCGGCGCCGCGCCGCGCGCGGCCGCCTCCAAGGGCGCTTCGGAGGTCGGCATCGCAATTCTCGCCTCGACCCTCACCACGGTGTCGGTATTTCTGCCCATCGTGTACGTACAGGGCCTGGTGGGAGAGCTGTTCAAGGAGCAGGCCTGGACGGTGGCCTTCTCGCTGCTGTCGTCGTTGGTGGTCGCCATGACGGTCGTGCCGATGCTCGCCTCGCGAGTCCTGAAACAGCAAACGGCCGTCGCCGACACCGCGCGGCGGCCGTGGTACCGCGCTTCGCTGACGGCGGCGCTCAACCACAAAGTCATCGTGTTGTTCGTGGTCGCCGCGACGCTCGGCGTAACCGTGCAGTTGGCGCTCGACATCGAAATGGAGTTCATCCCGCGCGAAGACCAGGGCCTGTTCAACGTGGACCTAGCGCTTCCCGAGGGCACGCGCCTGGAGATGACCGACCGGGTTGCCGCCCGCGTCGGCTCCATGATCGGCGATCTGGGTGGAGGCGAAGTAACCACGATTTACGCGCGCTCGGGAATCGATCCGGCGCGGGTTACCAACGTTGGCGACCCCACCGGCCCCAATCGCGCCAACTTGTCCGTGGCCTTGGCGCCGGGACCGCGGCGCAGCATCGCGCAAATGGTGAGCGCGGTCGACGCCGAGCTGGCGCTGATCCCGGATCTCGAGGTCAAGTACCAGCTCCACGAAACCGCGCTGGAGGGTGTTATGGGAGCCGCGTCGGCGCCCATCCAGCTCGAGGTGGTCGGCGACGATCTCGATACGCTGCGGCGCCTCACCGACGAGCTGGCCGTTCGCCTCGAAGAAATTCCCACGATTTACAATGTGCGCACGAGCTTCCAAGGAGGGCAGCCGGAGGTTGATCTTGGGCTGCGCGAGGACGTGGTCGCGGCCTTCGGCCTCACCCCGCAAGCATTGATCGGCGATCTGGAGCGGCGGCTGTCGGGCGAGGTCGCCGGCGAGCTGTCGCGCGACACGCGGTCGCGAGATATCCGCGTTGGTTTCGAGGATGTCACGCTCGGCCAACTTGCCGACATTCGTATCGATGCCGGCGACGCCATTCTGACGCTTGGCGACATCGCCGATCCGCGGATTGTCGAAGGGCCGCGCGAGATCTTGCGCGAGGGACAACGGCGCATGGGGCGTATCAGCGGGTATTTGGTCGAAGGAGCTGTGCTGAGCCAGGCGATCATCCAAGTCAACGAGCTCGTCGACCAGGTGCTGTTGCCGACCAACTACCGCATTGAAATCGGCGGCGAGGAGCGCGAGCGGGCCGAGTCGTTCGGCAGCCTGGGCTTCGCTCTGGCGCTGTCGGTGATCCTCGTTTACATGGTGATGGCGTCGTTGTTCGAGTCGATCCTGCACCCGTTCACGGTCATGCTCACGGTGCCGCTGGCGGGGATCGGCGTGGTGATCAGTTTCTGGGCTCTCAACGAGCCTCTCAGCGTGATGGCCTACATCGGCATCATCATGCTCGGCGGCATCGCCGTGAACGATGCCATCGTTCTCGTCGATCACGTCAACCAGTTGCGCCTCAAGCTGCCGACCATTCGTGAGGCCGTGGTGCAGGGCGCCGCCGACCGCCTGCGGCCGATCATGATGACCAGCGCCACGACCATTCTGGCGCTCGCTCCGATGGCGATCGGCTTGGGCGAAGGCGCCCAATTGCGCGCGCCGATGGCCATCGCGGTGATTGGCGGTCTGGTTACCTCGACGCTGATGACGCTCGTCGTCATCCCGGTGGTTTACGAACTCGTCGAGCGGTTGCGCCGCCGCCGACCCGAGCTCGAGACGCCGGCGGCGCCCGAGCCGGAGCCGGCATGATCTCCGCCCTGGCGATTCGCCGGCCGGTTACCACAGCCATGTTCTACATCGGCGTCGGCATGCTCGGCTTCGTTTCGCTGAGCCGCCTCAACGTCGAGCTCATGCCGGAGATCGTGTTTCCGCAGATTTTCATCATCGCCAGCCAGCGGACCCTGTCTCCGGAGCAGGTGGAACGTGACCTCGTCATGCCGATCGAGGGTGAGATCGGCAAGCTCGAAAACGTCGTGCAGATCGACTCCACGTCGCGCCTGGCGAACGGCACGGTGACGGTATCGTTCGAGCCGTCCACCGACATGAAGTTCGCCGAGCTGCAAGTACAGCGGGCGATGGCCCAACTGCAGCCCGCTCTGCCCGCGCAAACCACGCTCAACGTGCAGCGTTTCGACACCTCGGTGCTGACCAGCGCGCTCATGACGCTGCAGGTGTTGGGCGAGGGCGACATCAACTGGTTGCGCGACTTCACCGAAGAGAAGATCCGTCCCGAGTTGGAGGCCGTCGACGGCGTCGTCAGCGCCACGCCCCTCGGTGGGCAGAGGCGCTCGATCAACGTCATCATCGAGCCCGAGCTGCTCGCCGCTCACGAAATTTCGATGAACGACGTCACCGGCGCGATCAACCGGGCCAACGTGCCGCGAACCTACCTGGGTCGTGTTTTCGACGGCAACGAGCGCTATCCGGTGAGCCTGAGCGGGCAGTTCACTGCGCTCAGCGAAATTCATGACGTGGTCCTGCGCCAGGACGGCCGACTCACACTCGGTGACATCGCCGACATCGACTACGGCGTGCAGGAGCGCACCGACCTCGCCCGCGTCAACGGGCTGGCAGCGGTCAGCGTGCGGGTCCAGAAGGAAAACGAGGCCAACCTCATCGATGTGGCCGCCGCGCTCAATCGGGTAGTCGCACGTCTCAACACCGAGCTGGCAGCGGAAGAGATCGCGATCACGGTTACCGAAGATCAGGCCGAGCTCATGCTGGAGGCGCTGGGCACGTTGCGGCAGGCGGCGGTGATCGGTGTCTTCTTGGGCCTGTGCGTGCTGTTTCTCTTTCTGCGTAACGCGCGCTTCGTCGGCATCCTGTTGCTCGCCATCCCCTCGTCGTTGTTACTGACGTTCAACCTCATGTATGCGTTTGACCTGTCGTTGAACGTGCTGTCGTTATGCGGCCTGGCATTGTCCATGGGGATGCTGGCCGACAATGGCATCGTGGTCATGGAGTCGATCTTCAAGCACCACGAAATGGGCAAGTCGCCTGTAGAAGCGGCGCGCGACGGTACCGCCACCGTGAGCCGCGCCATTGTTGCTTCCACCGCGACCACGGTTGCCGTGTTCCTGCCGGTGGTTTTCATCCAGAGCGACTTTCAGGACATCATCCGCGAGCTGGCGCTGGCGATCACGTTTCCACTGCTGGCGTCGTTGCTCGTGGCCCTGACGTTGGTACCGATGGCCGGCGCCCGGTCGCTGGCGCGCACCAAGCTCGAGCCGCTCGGCACCGGCCGCCTGTTGGACATGTATACGGTGGTGCTCAAGGCCAGCCTGCGGCATCGGGTGCGCGTTTCTGCGGCGGTCGGTGTGGCGCTGTTGTCGACCCTCATCGTCGCCTTCTTCCTGATGCTGCCGCTGATG
>CBDUXW010000310.1:0-4646 GCA_965371275.1 uncultured bacterium
GTCCTGGACTCGCACTGACGGCAGCCTCGGGCACATCGACAGCGTTGCACGCGACGCCACAACGGCGCGCGACACGCTGATGCGCTTGTCTGCGGTCGCCGCCGCGGCCGCCACATCCGATTCCTCGGCAACCAATCCCGCGGCGGTGCCCATCCCGAACGACGACCCACCGGACGCCGGCGGCATACCGCTGCGCTACAGCGCTTTCGGCGACAGCATCACCAACGGCGTGCTCCGCGACCCCGAACGACGCACGACGCCGGGCTACCGGAAGCCGCTACAGAAGTTGCTGCGCGGCTTTTTCGGCCTCGGCACTGTCCTCAACGCCGGTCACGATGGCGAGCTCACCGCCGACGGCGCCGGTCGCATCGACAACGTCGTCCGCGACCAGGACCCCGACGCCGTGCTGGTGATGGAGGGAACGAACGACGTCACGTTTCTGATTGATGCCGAGACGAGCGCTTTCAACCTGCGTCGCATCCTGCAGCGCGCCGACGAGGAGAAGCCCGGGATCATGCGTTTCCTGGCGCTGGTGATTCCGCGCAACGACCCGGCCCACGGCTTCGGAGGCCCCTTCAACCGGCGAACCGACGAGCTCAACGCGTTGCTGCCACCCGTGGCCAAGCAGGAACGCACAACCCTCGTCGATCAGCACACACCTTTCAACGACGAGCCGACTCTGTTCTCCGACAAAATCCACCCGTCCGTCGAGGGTTACGACGTGATGGGTGGAACCTGGTTCGCCGATATCAAGCCGGTGGCCGCGGCCGCCGGCAACAGCGGCGACCTGGACGGCTCCGGTCGCGTCGACATTGTCGATCTCGTGCGCCTGGCGCTGGCCTTCGGGGCACGTGCCGGAGAAGACCGCTTCGATGCCGAAGCGGACATCAACGGCGACGCGATCGTGGACGGTTTCGACCTCAACATCCTGTCCGAGTACTTCGGCCTCGAGGTTCCCGCATCATGATCGGCCGCCGCGCTGCAGACCGAACGGCAACACAGGCGACCCACACACTGCTGGTCGCCCTTCTGGCCATCGCGTTACCCGCCTGCGGCGGCTCGTCGCCGACGACGCCGCGGCCGCCGACACCACCGCCGCCGACCACGATCACGTTCACCAGCAGCGGCGGCCCCGGCGTCGACTCCATCGCCCTCACGCAGCAAGGAGCGACTCTCGAGCAGGTTGCGCTGGCGCTGTTCGTCAACAACGTCAACGACCTCTACGGTGCCGGCGTCGACCTCACGTTCGACCCGGCAGTGGTCACCTTCGACTCGTTCGAGGCGGGCGATTTTCTCGACGGCGACGGCGTCACCGTGAACACGCAGGTCAGCGAGCCGCAGAGCGGCACGCTGGTAATCGGCGTAACCCGGGTCGGCGCGGTTCCCGGAGTCACCGGCAACGGTACGTTGATCGTCCTCCGGTTCAACGCCGTGGCGCCGGGCTCCACCACTGTGGCAACGGACAACGGCGGCGCCTTCGATAGCGCCGGCGCGGCGCTCGCCACGACGTTCTCCGGCGGGACCGTGACGGTGCCCGGCGAATGAGTGTCGATCGCGACGTCGTCGACTACGTCGCCGGGCTCGCCAAGCTGCGCCTTGACGAAGACGAAAAGCAGGCGCTCGGCGAACAACTCGGCCGCATCGTCGAATTCGTCGAGACCCTCACCGAGGTCGATATTTCCGCGGTACCACCCACCAAACACGTGATCGGCCTCGCCAACGTCGCCCGCCCCGACGGTGAGCAGCCGTGCTTGACCGCGGAGGAGGCGCTGGCCAACGCGCCGGAGGCCGACGAGGGTCATTTCGTGGTCCCCAAGGTACTGCCCGATTGATGCCTCCCGCCGAGCAGATCAGCTGCGCGGAGACCGCACGGAGGGTCGGCTGCGGCGATGTGACCGCCGCTGAGCTCGTCGAGCACACGCTCGACGCCATCGCCCGGCACGACGACCGCATCGGGGCATTTCTCGATGTCTACGCCGAGGACGCTCGCGCTCGGGCGGCCGTTATCGACAAGGACCCGGTGCTACGCGCCAAGCCGCTCGCCGGGGTGCCGGTGGCGTTGAAGGACAACCTCTGTGTCGCCGGCCATGTGACCACTGCCGGCTCCCGCATTCTGGAGCCCTTCGTGCCCCCGTACACCGCCACCGCGGTGGCAGGGCTCGAGGCTGCCGGGGCGGTGATTATCGGCAAGACGAACCTCGACGAATTCGCCATGGGCTCGTCGACCGAGAACTCCGCCTATCGCCGAACCGTCAACCCGTGGGACGCCGAGCGGGTGCCCGGCGGCAGCAGCGGCGGCTCCGCCGCGGCGGTTGCCAGCGGCCAGGTGCCGGCAGCGTTGGGCTCGGACACCGGCGGCTCGATCAGGCAACCCGCAGCGCTGTGCGGCGTGGTGGGACTGAAGCCGACATATGGGAGGGTCTCACGCTACGGCCTGGTCGCCTTCGCCTCATCGCTCGATCAAATCGGACCGCTTACACGCAGCGTCGAGGACGCCGCGCTGCTGCTGAGCGTCATCGCCGGCGATGACGACAGCGACGCCACGACTCTCACAGACCCCGTCCCTGCGTTTCACGAAAACCTCGATTCCGACCCGTCGGAATTCACCATCGGTGTGCCGCAGGCATGGTTGGGTGAGGGCGTCGATGAGGAAGTACGAGAAGCCGTCGAAACGGTGCTCACCGAACTCGAAGCGGCCGGCGCCCGGCTCCGCGCCGTCGAGTTGCCACACGAGCAGTACGCAGTGGCCACCTACTACGTCGTCGCCACAGCCGAAGCTTCGTCCAACCTGGCCCGCTACGACGGCGTCCGCTACGGATTACGCGCCGGCGGTGATGGCGACCTCGCCGACATGTACGCCACGACGCGCAGCGCCGGGTTCGGCGATGAGGTGAAGCGTCGAATCTTGCTGGGCACGTTCGTTCTGTCGGCCGGTTACTACGATGCCTACTACGGACGGGCCCAGTGCGTGCGCACGCTACTGCGTAGCGACTTCGAAGCGGCCTTCGCCGATGTCGACGTGGTAATCGGACCGACCAGCCCGACGACCGCCTTCCGCATCGGCGAAAAGACCGAGGATCCGCTGGCGATGTACCTGACCGACGTGTTCACGGTCACCGCCAACCTCGCCGGTCTCCCCGGCATATCCGTACCTTGCGGCAGCGACGCAGACGGCTTGCCGATCGGCCTGCAGATCATCGGCCCGCCGCTGGGCGAGGACCGAATTCTCAAAGCGGCGCGACTGGTCGAACAGTTGCGCGGACCATTTCCACCAGCGCCAGCGGGCGCGTAGAGGGCGCGGCTACGGCGTTGCGCTCACTCGCGCTCCTTCCAAGTACGCTCGGTACTCCTCAGTCGCGCTCGCTTCGCGCGCCTTGTAGCCGCGCCCTCTACGCGCCCGCTGTGCCGTCGCCGGGCGCTGACCCGGGCAGGCTGAAGAGGCGACGCGCGTTGGCGGTGGTCACCGCAATGACCTCGTCGGCGTCGACTCCGCGCAGGTCGGCGATGGTCTTGGCGACCTCGCCGACGAACGCCGGCTCGTTGCGCTTGCCACGGTACGGTACCGGCGCCAGATACGGGCTGTCGGTCTCTATCAACATACGCTCGAGCGGCACGCGGGCTGCCGCCAGGCGAATGTCGGCGGCGTTGCGGAACGTGATGATGCCGGAAAACGAGATGTAGAAACCGAGGCCGACAGCCGCTTCGGCCATGGCGGCGCTCTCGGTGAAGCAGTGGATCACGCCGCGCAGCGCCGGGTGCCCGCTCGCCGCCCCATCTCCGCTGGCGCCGGCACCGTGCTCGCGCAGCAGGCGCAGCACGTCTTCTTCTGCTTCACGGCTATGGACGACCACGGGCAGTCCGGTTTCGTGAGCCCACTCGAGCTGCGTGGAAAACAGCTCGCACTGCGCTTCCGGCGGCATGTCGTAGTGGTAGTCGAGACCGATCTCGCCCACTGCAACGACGATGTCGTCGTCGAGGGCGGCGCGAATCCGTTCGAGATCGCCGGCGCCCACCTCGAGTACATGATGCGGCGCCACGCCGACGGTGGCGAACAGGCTCACCGGGCCGCCCTGCCGCGCCACCTCGATCGCCCGCGCACTGCTGTCGGCGTCATAGCCGATCACCACGACGGCCTCGACGCCGGCGGCGGCCGCATGTTGCAGCACGTCGGTCCGGTCATCGTCGTACGCGGCGTCGCCGAGGTGGGCGTGCGAATCGATCAGGGAAGGCACGGACGGCTAGCTCACCTTAGCGCCGCTGGGAACATCGTCGGGCACGGAGACCAGAGTCGGTCGCCCGTCGACGGACGCGGCCAGCAACATCCCCTGCGATTCGACGCCGCGGATGGTGGCCGGCTCCAGGTTGGCGACGATCACGATACGGCGCCCGGGCAAGTCCTCGGCCGCATAGACCTCGGCGATCCCCGCCACCAACTGCCGCGGCTCCTCGTCGCCGGCGTCGACCTCGAGGCGCATGAGCTTGTCGGTGTCCGGGACGCGCTCGGCACTCACGATAACGGCCGTGCGCAGGTCGATTTCTCGAAACTGGTTGATGTCGATCATGTTCCTTCTTCCTTGGCGGCGGCGAGCCTCCGATAGGCGGCGACCGCGGCTTGCATGACCTCTTTCACGGGCACGCCCGCTTGG
>CBDUXW010000311.1:0-4637 GCA_965371275.1 uncultured bacterium
GTCGCGGACCCCGGGGATGCCGACCACCGAGGTGATCAGCTCCGGATCCTCCACCGTGGTGATGTTGAAGACGTGGTAGCCGCCGGTGCCGGCGCCGTACAAACGGTCTTGCTCCGTGTCCGGATGCCAGCCGATGTACATGTCGTGCCATTGGCGCGTACGCCGATCCTCCGGCGACGGTACCGGGATGTAGGCGACGGGCTCGGTGTTGCCTTCGGCCACCAACGCCAGGTCGTAGACGTAGATGTCTTCGGACATCGTCGCAGCGAAGAGCAGTGCCCGGCCGTCGGAGTGCTTATAGGTATAGATGTTGTGAAAGCCGCCGACATGCTCGGGCACGCGGAGCTCGGCGACCTTCCGAACGGTCGAGCCGTCCGGTAGGCCGGTCACGTCGAAGACCATCGCTCCGAGGTCGGCGTCGGGGCCGCCCTGGGCGAACTGGAACGCCAGCGCCAGGTAGTAGCGGTCGCCTACCTTGGCGTATCGTGGGTCGAGGGCGCCGGTGCCCACGTGGAGGTCCGGATTATCGATGGTCCAGCGGTAAATGACCTGCGGTCGGGCCGGATCTTCGATGCTGATGGCGTAGAAGCCGGATTCGCCGAAGCGCTGGGCGATGTACACGAAGGGTCGCGACATCTCCTGCTCGACGTCGATGTCGGCGTGGCTGAACCGCTCACCCGGCAGCGGCATGTGAGCGATCACCTCGATGTTGTCGGTACCCGGCTTGCCGAGCGGGTGGCCGGTTTCGGCTTGGCAACGCTGCAGCTCGCAGTTGATCTGGGCGTCGGCCGCGGGGGCCGCCAGCGCCAGGGTGACGAGGGCGGCGGCGACGGTCACGGAAAGCCGAGTTGCGGTCGGAAGTCTCATGGGCGGGTTTCCTTGGTTGGAGAAAACTACGAAGGACGCGGCCGCGAAGTGATCACTTCGGCCGGACGCAAGGCCCCATCCAAAGCGGTTGGACGAAGGCCGTCAAGGGGCGTCCCCACCTTCCGGAGCAAGAAGGTCCCAGCATCCAGCGGACGAGTTGTCCGCGGCCACCAGCTCACCGGAGGGAGAGCTCGTCGTCTTGTAGCAGTACGGGTGCGGGACCGACCGCGGGTCAGAGCTTGCGCCAGACGGCGACTTCGCCGGCGCCGTCGATGGCTACCTGCACGGAGAAGCTGCCGGCCTCGCCGATCACGTCGATCTTGCGGCAGCTGGTGCGCACCGAAGGCGCCGCGATGACGCCGTAGGCGGCGCGGTTGGCCACGTCGAGGCCGGCCTCCTGGGAGACGGCGACAATGAATCGCCTTCCGGTCACCGGATCGGGGACCTCGAAGCGGTAGGTGTGCGATTCGTCGTGCACCCCCGAGTGGTCGACGACCCACTTCTGGGCGAGGGCGGTGTCGAGATCGCCGCGGCCGGCGGCCGAGAGCTCGAGCTCGGCCGTGCCGTCGCCGGCTTCGGCGCAGGTTACCAATCCTAGGCTGACGAGGGTGTCGACCACGCCGACGCGAAACTTACCGTCGTCGCCAACGATCGCCTTGTTGCCGTCGATCACCAACGGCTGGCGGCCCTCGTTGCTCAGGTGGAGCAGCAACGCGTACTCGCCGCGACCCAGGTGCGCCATTAGATCTCCTCGTCGTCCGGATTCCGGCTTGGCCGGTGTGTGGCGGGGGCGGACGATGAACCTTACACCCGGCAGAGCGCCGCGACGAGCCCGGGACGTTCGTCACTCAGCGGTTTCCGGTGACCTCGTACGTGTGCAGCTCGCCATCGGCATCGATGTCGGCCTGGCGGAAGAGAATCGGTCGCCACTGCTTGGCCGAGAAAAGCGGCGTTTGATCCATGGAGTGCGCGGAGTCCGGATCGCCCGATTCGGAGTAGGTCAGCAGGGCCGCCGCCCGTGGCCCGCTGTCGGTGAATTCCAGGGTCATGATGAAGCTCGTGCCCGCGTCTATCGGATAGCCGTCGGCACGAAGGGTTGCACTCCCTTCGATGCGCCGTGCCAGGTGGGGAGCCGGCTCCAACGTCGTCCCGTTACCGGCGTACGCGACGACATTCGTCACCCCTTCCGGGCCCATGCCGCCGTGGATCGGGATCCGTTCGCCGTTCTTGTTGCTGTGCTGCAGCTCGCCCAGCGGAACGTCGAGCGCGAAGCCGGCGTCTTCGAGTATCAACACGGCCCTTGCCAAGTTCTGGAGGACACGATCGTCATCGCCATCGTGATTCGCCAAGCCACGGGGCGTTCCCACCGGATCGGCGGCGTCGAACGGCTCAGCGAACAGCGCCCCGGCGTCACGCAGGTCGGCACCGTTGAATTGCGTCAGGAACTCGCGGAACAACACCGCTCCCCGGCTATCGAGATCGAGCCGACCGCTGTATGAGGCAAGCACCCCGCACGCTACGTCGAGGTCGACGGTCGTCCCGTCGACGCTCGCCGTCGGGTGCGCTGTACAGCGCTCGGCCACGGCGGGAGCGAGCAGCTCGGCCGCCAGGCTTTGATTAAGGAAAGCGGTTTGCTGGAGCTCCTCGAGCGAGAAGCGCCCGTCGTTGCCGGCCGGTCCACCGGGACTCGTGTCCGCCAGAACGATGTCGTTCATGCGGGTACGCAGGCTGCGCGGCGTTCCCTCCTGAAGGGCGTGTAGCGCACCGTAACCGGTGAGCAGCTCACTCGAATTCGTCAGCCAATAGCTGTCGTTGGCATTGAATACATAGTCACGACGCTCAAGCTGGGGCAGCGCGCGGAACGGCAGGATGCCGGGGTCGCGGGCGGCCGGATCGTCGACCCATTCGAACAGAGAATCGCTTCCATCCAACACCATCATCCCGCGGGCTCGCGCACGCGTCGGGTCGGTTCGTGCAAGCTCGATCCACGCCTCCATGGCCGCGTCGGAGAGGTTCGGTGTCGATGAGGTATCGACGTACCAGGCGCGACCGTCGGCACTCGCCGAGATGGTGTTGACCCACGGCATGGCGCTGTAGCGGGCATGGGCTTCCTGGAAGGCATCCATCCCCGCTGCCTGGTCCATGGCGATCCACTGGGGTATGACGTCGCCGTTGTCGGCGTTGGCGCCGCGAATCGCGAATGCGAACTCGGTGGTCCAGTCGAGGCCCCGCGCGGCCACGACGGGACCGTAGTGCGTGCGGTAAACGGTTTGCCGGCGTTCCTCCAAGGAGTCGTCATCGCGGAGTACTTCGATCGAGATGTCGCGCGCCTCCATGGCTCGTTCCCGGCCGTCATACACGTACGTCGTCGGATCGCCATCGACCAGCCGCACCCGGTACAGGGTGTGGCGGACGCCCGACGACACGGTGTGGGTCCATCCGACGTTGTCGTTGAAACCGATCGCCACGCCGGGAACACCGAGGAGTCCGACACCGTAGACGTCCAGTTCTCCCGGTATCGTGAGCTGTTTCTCCCAGAATCGATTCGAGCCCACCCACGGGTAGTGGGGGTTCGCCAGTAGCATCCCGCCCCCGCTCTCCGTTCTCTCGCTGCCGATCCCCCAGCCGTTGCTGGCGCCCACCATCTCCGGAATTTCGACGTGCGCGGCCGCCGTCGTCTGGCCCGGCGGCCGGGCCGCGGCGATCGCCGCCGCGAAGCCCGCCGAGGTCATGAACAAGGAACGGCCGTACGCGGCAAGATCGACGGCATCGATGTCACCGACCCACGCCTCGCCTTGGCACCAACCGGGCACGTTGTCGACACCGACCTCGGCGAGGTATCGGTTGTAACCGGCCGCGTAGCCGATCAGAAGCTCGCGCGAGGACTCCGGGAAGGAGCTCAGGTCCCGCCGTCCACCTTCGTACACGTCCAGCGCCTTCAGCCCCAAGTCCGAGAGAACGTGGGCCTGGTTGCGCCCCGGCCCTAAGAACTTGGCGCGCTCGCTGCGCACCCGGATCACCTGGTCGGCGATCGAGCACAGATGGTCTTCGGCAATCGCGTAGCCTTCACCGAACCCGAGGCTCCCCCAATCGTCGGCCACGATGTGCGGAATGCCGTAGCTGGTACGGCGGATCGTGGCTCGGTATCCGGTGGATTCGGAGGCATCGCAGGCGACGACGGCGAGGGTGACAAACGCCGCCAGAAAACAACGGGGGACAAGAAAACGGGTGGTCACGTGCATGCTCCACATCTTGATTCTTCGAGGCGTGGCGGGTCAACGATTGGCGAGCGCGTACAGATGCCCATCCGCGCTGCCGATATACAACACGCCGTCGCGCACCACCGGTGACGACAGGAACGAGCCGAGGTCGAGGAACATCTCAACCGCCGCAGTGACGCTGTCTATCGAGTTCCCCCCCGCGTAGACCTTCGCTGCATCCCAGGTGCCGTCGGGCTGCATAATGCCGTGCACATCCTGGGCGCTGGCGTCGGTACCGAATCGCCACTTGACCTCCCCGCTGATCGCATCGACCGCGAACACCAAGCCTCCACAGGTGCCGATGTAGAGCGTGTCGGCGACGATCGCCGGCGACGAGTAGATGCACGTAGCGAGCGAAGCGCCGAACAGCTCCTCGCCGGTCGTCGCGTCGATGGCGCGCAGCATGTTGGAGTCGGAAGTGCCGAGGTAGACGCGGTTGTCATCGACAGCGGCGGAGCCGAGGACCCAGGACTTATTGGTGTCGAATTTCCAAAGCGCCTCGCCGGTGCG
>CBDUXW010000312.1:0-4585 GCA_965371275.1 uncultured bacterium
AGCAGCCGGGCCTGCGTCAGGCAGTCGTCGAGGCGCGCCAACAGGGCTTCATGGTCGGCGAACATCGACCACGATGCCGCGTCCAGCACCGGCAGCGTCACGATTTCCGGGCTCCGGCCGCACATCTCGAGCTGCGGCCCGTAGTTCGCATACGTGGGATCGAGTAACACCACGCGGTCGCCCGGATCGAGCAGCGCCACGAAGAGACTGAAGGTGAGCTGGGTCGAGCTTTGCCCGACGATCACGTTGCTCTCCTGCAGTCCGGGTGTGGCGTATAGCTCGCGGTCGACCCGCAGCAACGCATCGATCAAGCGCGGCAACCCACGGGTGGGCGAATAGGCGCCGCAGGCGTGGAACAGGTCGAGGTCGGCGGCAATTCGCGCGTACTCGGCGCGCAGCTCCTCGGGTGCAGCATGATTCACCCATCCGCCGGCGAAGGAAATGATGTCGTCCGGGTCGAGGCCCAAATTGACGATGTTGTCGCGCGACGCGAGCTCCATGATCTGGCGGATCGGCGAGCGGCGCAGATCGGCGCGCAGCAGCAGCTGAGCCGGGCGCAGCACGGCTAGCAGACCATGGGTGTTACGGGCGGGCGGCGGCGGTGCGACTCTTCCACCACGGCCGGTTACGGATCCGGCCGTTCCGGCGGCCGCGGTGGCTCCGGCGGCTTGTCGTCGTCGGCGCCGCCGGGAGAGACGACCTCGGTCGGGGCCGAGTCCGACGCCCTGCCCCAATTCTGCAAACGTCGGCCGAGGTCTTCGAGGCGCTGGTCGACGAGGAAGTTGATGGTGCCCTCGGGCCAGGTGCCGTCGTCGTTGGGCTCGCCGGCGGGCATGCCGGTGAGAACCTCGATTCCCTGATCGACGTGATCGACTGCCCACACGTGGAACTTGCCGGCCTCGACCGCTTCCACGACGTCGCGTCGCAGCATCAAGTGCTGCACGTTGGCCGCGGGGATCATGACCCCTTGCTCGCCGTTGAGCCCGCGCCGCTCGCAGGTGGCAAAGAAACCCTCGATCTTGTGGTTGGCGCCGCCGATTGCCTGCACTTCGCCCTTCTGGTTCACCGAGCCGGTGACCGCGATCCCCTGCTTGATCGGTACTTTCGCGAGCGCCGACAACATGCAGTACAGCTCCGTCGACGAGGCCGAGTCGCCAGAGATCTCGCCGTACGACTGCTCGAATGTCAGCGTTGCCGACAACGACAACGGACGCTCCTGGGCGTACCGCTCACCCAGAAATCCGGAGAGGATCATCACGCCCTTGTCGTGCGTACTGTGCGACAAGCGGGCGCGCCGCTCGATGTTGATGACTCCGGCGCGACCCAGATGGACCGCAGCCGTAATACGCGAGGGCCGGCCGAACGCATGGTGTCCCATCATGTGCACGGCCAGACCGTTGATCTGGCCCACCGCCTCCCCCGCTGTGTCGACCAAGAGAATCTCGCGCTCGAGCAGCTCCTGCACGCGGTCCTTCACCAGGCTGGCGCGGAACTCCTGCTCATCGATAGCCTTCTCGACGTGCGCAGCGGAGATCGTCTCGGCTTCATCCTGTCGGGCCCAGTACGCCGACTCGCGCATCAGGTCAGTCAGGTCGGAGAAGCGCAACGACAGCTTTTCCTGATCTTCGACCAAGCGTGACGCCTGCTCGATGATCGCCGCCACCGCTGTTCGGTCCATGTGCGGCAAGCTCTCTTCGCCGACAAAGCGGGCGATGAAGCCGGCAAGCTGCATGTTGCGCGACTCCTCACGATCGGTCTGGTGGTCGAAATCGGCCCTCACCTTGAAGATCTTGGCAAAGTCCTCGTCGTACGCGAACAGCAGCTGATACCACACCGGATTGCCGAGCAGGATTACCTTGGTCTTGATGGGAATCGGCTCGGGCTTCAACGTCTGGGTGGCGAACACTCCGTAGCGCTCGGCGAGGTCCTCGACGCGCATCTCGCGGTCGCGAATGGCGCGCTTGAGCGCCTCGTAGACGAACGGATTCCGCAGCACGTCCTCGACGTTGAGCACCAGGTAGCCACCGTTCGCCTTGGCCAGCGAGCCGACCCGGATCATGGTGAAGTCCGTCAGCAACGCACCGAATTGCGCCCGCCGCTCGATGCGACCGATCAGGTTGGTGAACGTCGGGTTGCTCTCGAAAACTACCGGCGCAC
This sequence comes from uncultured bacterium, assembly GCA_965371275.1. Taxonomy (GTDB): domain Bacteria; phylum Acidobacteriota; class UBA890; order UBA890; family UBA890; genus CBDCBL01. The sequence goes on from CBDUXW010000312.1 coordinate 2,158, forward strand.
CCTCGGTGTGAGAGTTGTCGACCACGACGTTCACTTCGTAGCGTGAAAAGTCGGGCTCCTGACGCGGCAGGCGAAGCCCAGGGATGGGCATCGCCGGCTCCTCGGTTTCGCGGAAGTGCTCGATATTGTCGACGATGTCCTTCTGGACCGCCTCGAGGTACGTACTCACCTTGGCGAAATCCAGGTACCGCTTTCTGAGGTCGAGCATCAGGTTGCCGAGCACGTTCATGGCGACCTGTTGGTTCAGGTCGCGAAGCTGCGCCTTCATCGCCTGGTCGACGACCTTGACCTCGGCCATGACCTCGCGCACCTCTTTCTCGAGCTTCTCCATCCGCTCGTCGAGGTCAGCGCGCTGCTTCTCCTCCATGCCTTCGTACTCCTCTTGCGTGAGCGGCTTGCCGTCACGAATCGGCACCGTACGAAAGCCCATCGGCGTGCTCTTGAGCTCGAAACCGCGCTCCCGCGACACGACTTCGAGTTTGTCGAGAAGCTCCTGCTTGCGCTCCTGGTGGCGCTCGGCGGTGCGGCGCCGCTGCTCCTCGTACTCCTTGCCCTCGAAGGCTTTCGGAACCTGCGCCTGGAGGTCCTCGATGAGCTCGACCATGTCGGCGCGCAACTCGTGGCCGCGTCCGGCGGGCAAGAAGAGAATCAGCGGCGAGTCCGGGTCCTCGAAGTCGTGGACGTAAAACGCGTCGTCCGGAACCGGCTCGTCGGCCGACAGTTGGGTCAAGAACCGGCGAACGATGCTGCCCTTACCGGTGCCCGACAGGCCGGCCACAAAAACGTTGTAGCCCGGGCTGTCGATGTCGAGGCCAAAGCGGATGGCGCGCACGGCGCGCTCCTGGCCGACGACTCCCTCGAAGGCTTCGACCTCGGCCGTGGTCTCGAACGGGAACTGCGCCGGATCGCTGCGCCGGCGGAGGCGTTCGGCGCTCAGCTCGTGCCGATGGCTAGCCAACGAACTGGCTGATGAGTCCGAGAATGACGATCAAGGCGACAACAGCAATGATCGCCTTGAAGGCCCACGAGCCGGAGCGCTCGACCATGCGATCGTAGCGGCCGGCGAACCCGTCCGACTCCGGGGTCATGCTCACCGAAGGCTTGTCACTCATCTCGCACCTCTCCGTATATCAACTGCAGGAAGCTGGCCTGCAACGCCGCATCGCCGGCAAACTCCCCGCGGTAAGCCACAGTCTGTACCTGGGCGTCCCGGTGCTCGAGCTTACGAGCCCCGACGCAATCGTGCGACGCCTCCAACACGCAGGCCGCACCGCGCGCCCCGAGACCCTCCATCAGCGCCTCGCAAAGCTCTTCGGTCAGCCGCTCCTGGACCTGCAGTCGGCGCCCCAAACAGTCGACCAGCGCGGTAAGCCGCGACAATCCCGCCAGCCGACCGTCCGGCAAGTATGCGAGGTGAACGCGGCCGTAGAAGGGTAGCAGATGGTGGGCGCACACGGAGACGAACGGAACCGAGCGCACAACCACCATTTCGCTGGTCTGATCGGGCCAGGTCTTGCCGAGGATTTCGGCTGGATCGGCGGTGTATCCCGACAACAGTTCCTCCGCCCATGCCGCCGCCGCCTTGGCCGGCGCCTCACCCGCCGCGGCGTCGTCGAGGCCCGCCGCCGTGAGAAAGTCCACCAGCGCCGCGGCCATCGCCTCCGGGTCGCCCTGAGACCGCCGTACCGGCTGCGCTTGCTTGTCGGGATCAGTCATCGTTCCTAGCCGTATCGCGGGCGGCACAGCGTGTCAAACCTTCTCGCAGCGCGGCGGTCACTTCTGTCCGCAGCCGTTCGCGAGAGTTCTCGTCGCCGGCGTCGAGATCGGCGGTGCTGATGGGCTCCAGAACCTGTACGAAGACTTCGCCGCCGCGTATCAACCAACCGCCCCGCGGCATGATTTGCGGCGTGCCGCTGATCACCACCGGCACGGCAGGCGTGCCGCCGGCGATCGCCATGAAGAACGGTCCTTTCTTCAGCTCCAGAAGATTGCCGTCGCGGCTCCGCGTGCCTTCCGGGAAGACGACGAAGTCGATTCCGGAGCGCAAGCTCTCGGCGGCCATGTTGACCGCCTCGATAGCTTGCCGGCGATCTCGGCGCGTCACCGGCACGAAGCCGCCGACGCGCAGCACCTGTCCGAGCAGCGGAATGCGAAACAGCGATGCCTTGCCCATGAAGCGAACGTTGCGACGCAGCGCCACCAACACCAACGGCGGGTCGACGTTGCTCTGATGGTTCGGCATGAACAGATACGTCGTGGCCGGGTCGAGATGCTCGAGACCGATCACGCGAAAGCGCACGCCGGCCACCCAGAGGGTGAAGCGAGCCCACGGCACGGCGACGACGAACAGCAATCGCGCGGAACCGGTCAGCCAACACAGGAGGAGCGTCGGGGGCCCGGCGACCGCAAAGCCGGTGAGGGCGAGGAG
>CBDUXW010000313.1:0-4580 GCA_965371275.1 uncultured bacterium
GGGTCCCATCGAGGTCGTAGGCGCGCACCTTGCGGGCTTGAACGTCGACGACGTAAATGCGGTCTTCGGCGGCGGCGAGCGAAGTGACGCCGCCGAGGAGATATTCCTCGGCGCCGGCCGGCGCACCGATCGAGGCTTCTTCGATGAGGTCGACCGTATCCCACGAAGCCCGATTGCGGTTCAGGACGGTCGTCGTGTCGCCGTCGTGAACGACGAACATAGGTGGCAGCAACGATTCCGGATCGTCGCCACCGGGTTGCGCGCAGCCGGTCGCGGCGAATCCAGCGAAGGCCAAGACAACCAGGAGGTATGTTTTCATGACGGCCCCTCGGAGACGGTCCGGGGGCAGCGTAATCGCTTTCGGTTGAGGCCTCCACTGCGGCCGCTGTAGATTCCCCGGATCCCCATCCACGACATCCCGTCACCCACCCCACAGGGGATGACCATGCTGCCGATCTCGTCGCGCCACGTGCGATTTGCGTTCCTGCTGTCGATTGCCCTCTTCTTCGTCACCGGATCGTCGGTGACCGGCGCCAGCGGGTCCGCGCCGCTGCCCGCCGGCGCCGCCCAAACGGGGCAAGCTCTCGCCGGGGACATGGTTTGGCGCAACATCGGTCCGGCCAACATGGGTGGGCGCATCGTCGACATCGAGGCCGTCGACGGTGACTTCAAGCGCGTGTATCTGGCAACCGCGTCGGCAGGCGTCTGGAAGTCCGTGAACGCCGGCACGTCGTGGGAGCCGATCTTCGACGACCAACCCGTGTCCTCCATCGGTGACATTGCGCTTTTCCAGGCTGATCCCGAGATCCTCTGGGTGGGCACCGGCGAATCGAACAATCGCAACAGCGTTAGCTGGGGCAACGGCATCTACAAATCGGTGGACGGCGGCGCGACGTTCGAGCATCTGGGACTCGAGGACACGCATCAGATCGCCCGGGTCGTGACCCACCCGGATGATCCCGATGTCGCCTATGTGGCGGCCATCGGACACCTCTGGGGCCACACCGGCGATCGCGGCCTGTTCAAGACGAGCGATGGCGGCCGTAGCTGGACCAAGCTCGGTACCGGCCCGTCGGTGGCCGCCGGCCCGGCCGGCGGCGGCGGGACGGGTCTTCCGAACGACGGACGCACCGGGGCCATCGACCTCGTCATGGACCCGAGCGACGCGGACACGCTGTACGTGGCCTTTTACGAGCGCCTGCGGCAGCCGTGGATCTTCAACAGCGGCGGCTCCAACGGCGGGATATTCAAGACCACTGACGGCGGTCGTAGCTGGCGCAAGCTCACCAATGGGCTGCCCGCGGGTGACACCGGGCGAATAGGCCTGGCGATATACCGAGCCGAACCCGACATCATCATGGCGCTCGTGGAGGCGCAGCGTCCGGAAGGACAGGAGACCGGCAGCAGCGACGCTGAGGACCTCGCCATGGGTGGCCCGGGTGTCTACCGATCGGAGAACGGTGGCGACTCCTGGACCTACGTCAACACCTACAACAACCGACCCTTCTACTACAGTCAGATCCGCATCAACCCACTCGACGATCAACGCGTCTATGTGCTCACTACGCGCTTCATGGTGTCGGAGGACGGCGGCAAGACGCTGCGCAACGGCGCTGAGGACGAGGAGATCCACGGCGACTTCCACGCCATGTGGCTCGATCCCACCGACGAAGATCGCTACTACATCGGCCAGGACAAGGGCGCCTTCCTGACCCAGGACCACGGCGCGCACTTCACCATGTTCGACAACATGGCGCTGGGCCAGTACTACCGGATCGGCGTCGACATGCGCGACCCGTACTATGTGTACGGCGGTCTGCAGGACAACGGCACGTGGGCCGGGCCGAGCTTCAGCCGCGACGTCCGCGGCATTCTCAACGACTCGAACTGGAAGCTGCACTGGGGCGACGGCATGTTCATTCAGATCGACCCCACCGATTGGCGGAAGGTCTACACGGAGGCCGAAGGGGGTAGCTTCCGGCGCTACGATCCGGTGACGCACCAGACCGGCGGATCGCGGCCCGGGCTCGGGAACGTCAGCAACATGGAAGCTCTGGCGCCGGACACGAGCATCCGCTTTAACTGGACAGCGCCCATGGTGATGTCGCACTATGATCCGCGGACGCTCTACCTCGCCGGCAACTACGTCTTCAAGACCACGGACGCGGGCGACACATGGACGGTGATCAGTCCCGATCTCACCACCAACGATCCGGTGCAGCGCCGGCGCGGAGTAAGCGGTGGCCTGACACCGGACAACAGCGGCGCCGAGCAGCACAACGCGATCACCACGTTCTCCGAGTCGCCTATCGGCCTGCGCGTGCTGTGGGTCGGCACCGACGACGGCAACGTGCAGGTAACGCGCGACGGCGGCGCCAACTGGTCCAACGTGCGCGCCAACGTTCCCGGCGTGCCCGACGGTATTTGGGTGAGCCGCATCGAGGCCTCGCACTTTGAAATCGGCGAGGCTTATCTCACGTTCGATGGGCACCGCTCCGACACGTTCACGCCGTGGATCTTCAAGACCACCGATTTCGGCGCTACCTGGGTGAACATCACCGGCAATATTCCCGACGGTCACGTGGTGCGAGTGATCCGTCAAGATCTGCGCAATCCCGACCTGCTCTTTGCCGGCACCGAGTTCGGCTTGTTCGTGTCAATCGACGACGGCGAGAGCTGGAGCCGCTTTATGAACGGCATGCCGACCGTGCCGATCTACGACCTGGTGATCCACCCTCGCGACAACGACCTGGTGGCCGGCACGCACGGGCGCAGCATCTTCATTCTCGACGACATCACCCCGTTGCAGCAGCTCACTCGCGATGTGCGGCAGATGGACACCTACCTGTTCGAGCAGAAGCCGGCGACGATGTGGGAAAACGTCAGCCGCGGCGGTCAGCGCGGGCATGCTTGGTACGCCGGCGAAAATCCCGCCACCATTGAGCCGACGTCGAGCCTGGCGCGAGCCCGCTTCCGCAACAACGCCCAGATCTCGTACTACGTGCGTTCCGCCGAGCTCGGCCCGGTAACGCTGGAGATCTCCGACGGCCGCGGCAACCGGCGTGTCGTCGAGCTCGAGCCCGGCGCCGGCGTGCGGCGTTGGATGTGGGACCTGCGCTTCGATCCGCAGCCGCTGACCGACGAGCAGATTGGCCTGATCGACCGGTTGTTCCGGCAGCGCATCGCCGCCGGAGGCGGACGCGGCCCCCAGTTGGAAGAAGCGTACGGAATGTTCCGCGACGCGACCTCTGATCTCGAGCGCGCCCTCGCCGCGCAGGCGGTCGGCCTCGGCGGCGGGCGCGGCGGCCGCGGTGGCGGTGGACGGGGCGGCGGTCCTGACGCCCAGGACATCGCCGAATTGCGCGCCGCCGTGCGCCTCACCGAAGGTGGTGTCGGCACTTACTTCTTGAAGCTCACGGTTGCGGGACAAACGCGAAGCGGCACGCTGACCGTGCGTCCCGACCCGATTCTCAATCAGTGAACACTCTCACCAAGGAATCCTCGATGTCTCGTATTCTTCGCGGCTCCACGTTCTGCTTGATCACCATCTTCGCGGTCGCCGCCAATGCGCCGGCCGGCGCTGCGCAGCAACTCCAAACTCCCGCGGAGCGCGTCGACTACTCGCAGGGCGGCACGCTGTACGAGCCGCTGATGGAGTTCGTGTACGAGCTCGAGTTGCGAACGGACCTGATGAACGTCATCAAGCTCACCGAAACGCTGATGGGCCGCGATGTAGTGCTGGCGACGCTGTCGAATCCGGCGGTGTTCCGGCCGTCCGACCTGGCCAAGTCCGGCAAGCCCGTCGTTTTGATCGTCAACAACGTTCATGGGGGCGAGGTAGCAGGCAAAGACGCGGCCATGGAGATCATGCGTGACCTCGTGATGGGCGATCTGCGTCCGTTGCTCGACGAGGTCGTGGTGCTTGTGGTGCCGACCATCAATCCCGACGGAGCCGAGGTGCGACGGCGCACCAACGAAGAGGGCTTCGACATGAACCGCGACTACATCAAGCTCGAGTCGCAGGAGATTCACGCCCTGGTGACCAAGGTCATCCAGGCGTGGCAGCCCGACATCTGGGTGGACACACATCACGGTGGCTCGGCACCCTACACGTTGACCTACCAGACCAACATGAACCCGGCGGGCGACCAGGGACTTGTCGGCTTCGGCAACGATCGCATTCTGGCGCGCGTCCGCGCGGCGCTACGCGCCGAAGACTACGACGGCTTCTGGTACACGGGCACCGGCAGCGTCGAGGGCGTGCAGGGTTGGGTGCCGACATCGGTCGAGCTGCGCAAGCAACACGTCTTCGCCACGCTGTCCAACACCGTGGGCTTCCTGTTCGAGACGCCGAGCAGCAGCCACCGTGTGATCAACAACGGCGCCGAGGTGGTGCCGATTCCGCGCGACGAGCGTTACCGGCACCAGGTGCGCGGCCAGTACATCGGCCAGCGCGAGTTGATTCGCGTCGCTGCCGAGGACACCGAGGATCTGAAGGCCGTCGTGCGTGAGGCGCGGGAGCGGGCCATTCGCCTCGGCAACGACGAGAAAGCGTCTACCTCGCGCGGCATTTGGGGCGG
>CBDUXW010000314.1:0-4574 GCA_965371275.1 uncultured bacterium
GGTGACCTCGAGCTCTTTGGCATTCTGGGCGACCGTGTGTACAAGCGAAGCCTGAGAATCCGCGACATCGACAACGCGTCAGCGGTCGCGGCCGATCTTGAAGAGCACATCGCAGATCTCGAGAAAGAGCTCGACGGGCGATGACCCGACGCGTAGGCGAGTATCGGAGCTCGCTCGACGATGTGGTCGACGCTTTGATCGCCGACGTGTCGCGTTGATCGGCGGCGCGCCGCGGGCTCGTTTCGGCACTAGACTGGCCCCGGGGATGTGGGCGCCAAATCGCGAACTGCCGTCTCAGTCGACGGCCAGTTTCCGGTAGTCGCCGGCGTAGAAGAGCAACGGATCGCTCGTCTCATCTTCGCGGTGCAACGCCTTGACCTCGCCGACCACGATCCAGTGATCGCCGCCGTCGTGCATGTGCCGCACCTCGCATGCTACCGAGGCCAGGCTGCCGGCAATGCGCGGCGCGTCGCCGGCCTCGGGCCACTCGACGAACTCGTGCTCGGGCTCGATCTCGGCGCCGGCGAAGTGATTCGAAACGCCTTCCTGCGCGACCGACAGGATGTTCACGGTGAACGGGATGCCGATCTCGCAGAGGCTCGAGATGCGGGCCTTCTTGGCCGGGCAGAACAGCAGTTGGGTGGGTTCCAGCGACACCGAGGTCACGGCGCTGGCCGTCATGCCGCGTATGTCGCCGTCCTTCGCGGCGACGATGATCGTGACGCCGGTGGCGAACAGGCCGATCGTGTTGCGATAGCTTTTCTCGAAGTCTGCGCTCACGGTGTCGGCAACAAGACAATGCCGCCGGCTTGCTTGGCGATGTCGAGGTTGCTGACGCGCTTGAACGTCGACAAGTCATACGCCTCGACCGATCCCGGCTCGCCACCGATGCCCTCGATGGTGGCGAAGGCGTAGCGGCTGTCGGCGCTGATCACGATGCCGTGCGGGATGGGGCGCAACGTGTCGACACGGCCCACCTCCTCGCCCGTTTCGAGATTCCAGAAGCCGACCGACTTGCTGCTCTTGTAGGTCACCGCGAGCAGCGTGCCGTCGGCGTTCACATCGAGGTTGTAAGGTCCGGCAGGCGTTTCGAACGCGCCCGTAATCGCCCACGATTCGACGTCGATCTCGAGGATCTTGGCGGCGCCGTTGGCGGCCACGTAGATCTTGCCCTGCGGGGTCGGCGGCGTGGCCCACGTCGGCTTCACCACCTCCATGGCCGACATGTCCATTTCCGCGCCCTCTGCCATGTGACGCGCATGGGTGCCGTCGAGCTTGTGCTCCCCGTGGCTGGAGAGGCCGAGCTGGCGGCTGATCTCCATGCTGTAGGTATCAATTTCGACGAGCACGTCGTCCATCATGTTGACCGTGTACAGACGTGTGCCTTCGCGGTTCATGCGGGCGCCGTGCGGCATGACGCCCACGTCGACCCGACCTACTTCGCTCATGCTCTCCGGGTCCACCACCGAGATCGAGCTCGGTTCAGGCAGTCCGTGCAGGTCGAAATTGGCGACGTAGAGCAGGCCGATGCTGGGCGATACCGCCATCGTCGCCGGGAACATCCCGACTTCGACCTCGCCGAGCCAGGCATCGTCTTCGGTGGAGTACTTCACGACGCTACCGAATGGACCCGGCTGGCCGTGGGCCAGCGACAGGAACCAGTAGGCGCCGTCGGCCGAAACCGCGAGGCCGTGCGGGCCCTCGATCTCTGTCGGCCAGGAACCGACCTCGACGCTGTTCACGAGGCGCAGGGAGCCGCCGCTGAAGGCGATCCTCTCGACGATGTCATCGGATTCGGCGGCGACGTACATGGTGTACATCGAGCCTTGCGGCGCCGCGCCGGTGGCCGAGGCGGCGCTGCCGGGTCCGGCCAACAAGGCGAAGGCCAGCGCGGCGATCAACAGCCTTGCCGCCGCTGAGCGCCGTGGCAACGCTGCACTACCAGGAGTTGTCGTCATTTTCGTGTCCTCTGTTGGGCTTCGCGATGTCAGCGTTCCGTTTCGTCGTCTTCCTTGATGCGCACCGCCCACAAGCCGGAGTTGTGGTCGGCGAAGAAAATGTTGCCCTTGAACGGCTGCGCGCCCCAGGCCATCGGCGAGTTCTTGACGAAACCCATCGGGTCGTAGGCCAGGAAGTAGCCGATCTCCCGGCCCTGCCGGTACAGGTCGCCGAGGAGCTCACCGGAGATGTCGACGACGCGCAGGCCACCCTGGTAGTAGGCGATGTAGAGCTTGTCGTCTTCGACCCAGAGGTTGTGCGTGCCGACCTCCGGCACCTCGTAGCGGGCAACCTCATGGGGCTCGCCCCACTCGTCCCACTCGATGATGTGAATCCAGCCGTCCATGCGCTCGGCTTCGCCCTCGTAACCCGGCGTGTTGCCGCGGCGGCCGGCCTCGTCGCCGGCGATCATGTAGAACTTGCCGGCCGACTCGCTCCAGTAGGGGAAGGCGGCATGATTCCAGCCGCTTGGGTAGGCATAACTGCCGAGCAATACAGGATTGTTCGGCGAGCCGCCCTGGCCGCCGCCGCCGACGTCGACGGCAACCACGCCGTCGGACCAGTTCGACGAGAAGGCGATGCCGTTGGTCACCCACACGTCGTGGATCGAGCTCCCGGGGCTGTCGTGCTGGTAGCGGCCGACGCGGTACGGGTTGGTCGGGTCTTCGATGTTGATGACGTCATAGCGCCGCCCGGCGCTGAGCGCGTAAATATGATCCTCGAAAATATAGAGGTTGTGCACGCCGCCGGTGAGCTGGTCGTCGTACGTCGCCAGGATGCGGGCGCCGCCGCTCGCCATATCGGAGACGTCGAGGATCACCAGGCCGTTGCGGCGATTGCTGGCGCCCTCACGGCTGATCACCGCGATGCGCCCGTCCTCGGAGACCTTCACGTCGTTGACCGTGCGCGCATCGACCAGCAGCGTATCGACAATCTTCATGTTGCCGGGATCGGTGACGTCCCAGAAGTAGGCGTGACCTTCGGCGCCCCAGGTTCCGGTGATGGCGTAGTCGCGGCCGTCAGGGCCTTCCCAGATCCACAGGTCCGACGTGTGCCGGTCGCGTACGGCACCGTGGCCGACCAGCTCGATCTCGCGGGTCACGTCGCGCCGCACGATCTCCAGCGTTTCCATGCGCGTGTGATCGCCGGCGTTGGCCACGATCACGTACTCGCCGGCTACGTCGGCCACGAAGCGGCCATCTTCGGTGATCAGGCCCGACGGCGCCTGGCCGAGGTTGTAGTCGACGGTACGCGCCTGGAACGAGTACTGAATCGGAATGTCGGGCACCGGGTTGCCGCTGCCGTCAACCGCCTGGGCGTTCAGGTGAATCACGTCGCCGGTGCGCGCCTTCGTGGCCGACGGGTGCAACTCGACCCGCGCTGTCGGATTGGCTTCGACGCGCACAGGGAGGCTGATCGAAGCCGACTCCGCAATGGCGGTGATCGTCGCTTCCCCCGGGCTCAATAGATTGATGCGCCCCAGCGTCGTGACCGTGGCCACCGTCGGGTTGCTGCTCTCGAACTCGATGTCGACGTCGGCACGCGTGGCGCCCGAGCGGTCGGTCAGTACGACCTCCGGACGGAAGTTGGTGCCGGCGTAAAAGCGCGCCGGCGTGCCGACGAGCTCGACGGCGGTAATCGGTGGGTAGGGCACGACGACTGGAATCGCTGCCTGTAGCCGGGCTGCGCCGCGGCGACCGGTGTCGTTCGGATCCATGGGCACCCGCGCCATGATGTTGAACTCACCCGGCCGGTAGGCCTCCACACGGCCGGCCGGGGTCACGCCTACGGCGCGGCGGGAGGTCGCGAAGAACAGCACGGTAGCGTCCTCGATGACGTTGCCGTCGGCGTCTTGCACGACCGCCGAGATCTCGGCGGTCTCGCCGATCTCGAGCTCGAGCGTCTCCGGCGTAATCACCAGCTTGGCGGGTTCCGGGCCTTGTTGCTGGGCAACGGCGGGAACCACCATCGCCGAGATAACGAGCAGAACGGGAAGGGCGCGAAATGCTCTCATCGAGTCACCTCTCGGGGTTGGAATAGAGATCGCGATTCGGGCTGTCTGCGATGGGGGATCCGTCGAAAAACCCACTCCGGCGGCTCGTTAAGCTTGCCACCGGTCGCGCTCATCTACAACTGGCGGAATCGCCGGATCAGCCGTTGCGTAGGGCGGCGACGGGATCCACGCGGGTGGCGCGGCGCGCCGGCAGCCAGCAGGCCCAGAAGGCGACGAACAGAACCAGCCCGGCTACGGTCCCCAGGGTGGTGGGGTCGGTGGGCGTGACGCCGAACAGGAAGCCGGCCACGAGTCGTCCCGCCATCACCGCGCCGGCCCAGCCGATTGCCAACCCGAGGGCGGCCAACTCGAGGCCTTCGAGCACCACGAGACGAAACAAATCGGTGGGGCGCGCCCCGAGTGCCGAGCGCACGCCCATCTCGCGCATCCGCTGTCCGACAACCGTGGTCATGACGCCGTACAGCCCAACTACCGCCAGCGCGATCGCCGTGGCGGCGAACAGGCCGAGCAGCAGAGTGCGGAAGCGTTCCTGGGCGATGGACCCGGCGACCACGCTGTCCAT
>CBDUXW010000315.1:0-4560 GCA_965371275.1 uncultured bacterium
CACACCTGCACGATCCCCGCCCCCATCGTGCCGGCTCCGACGACGCCGATACGCTTGACGTTCATAGCGACTCCATCGCCACCGCAACCCCGTTGCCGCCGCCCATGCACATCGCGGCGATGCCGCGACGCGCCGACCGGTCGGCCATGTTGTGCAACAGGGTCGTGAGAATTCGAGCTCCGGAAGCGCCTATGGGGTGGCCGAGGGCCACGGCGCCACCACGCACGTTGACTTTGTCGGGATCGATTTCCAACTCGCGCACCACCGCCACTGACTGAACCGCGAACGCCTCGTTGAGCTCGAAAAGATCGACTTCGTCGCGATCCCAGCCGGTTTTCTGCAATACGTCGTTGACCGCCTGCACGGGCGCCATCATGACGAGCTCGGGCTCGATGCCGCTGGTCGCATAGGCGACCACACGGGCCATCGCCTGCGCACCGACGCCTGCGGCCCACTCCTCGCTCGCCACAACCACGGCCGCCGCACCATCGTTGACGCCGGGCGCGTTGCCCGCCGTCACCGTCCCGTCGTCGCGGAACACCGGGCGCAACCCGGCGAGAGCTTCGGCGTTGGTATCGGGTCGGATGGTTTCGTCGGCCGCGAACAGCAGAGGCTCGCCCTTGCGTTGCGGCACCTCGACGGCGACGATCTCGGCCTCGAACTCGCCCTGGTCGCGCGCCGCCGCGGCGCGTAGGTGCGAGCGCAGAGCCCAGGCATCCTGGTCGGCGCGGCTGACGTCGTAGCGGTCACTCACGAGGTCACCGGTGCAGCCCATATGGTAGTCGCCGAAGGCGCACCACAAGCCGTCGTGTACGGTCGCATCGAGAAGCTGCCCGTGCCCCAGCCGGTAACCCTGCCTGGCCTTCGGCAGCAGGTACGGTCCGTTACTCATGCTTTCCTGCCCGCCGGCGACGATGCAACGCGCGTCATCGAGGGCGATCGCCTGCGCGGCCAGCACGACGGCCTTCAGCGACGAGCCGCATACTTTGTTCACGGTGAAGGCGCCGACATGCGCCGGCAACCCGGCACCGAGCGCCGCCTGGCGGGCCGGGTTCTGACCGGAGCCGGCTTGGATCACGTGCCCCATGATGACTTCGTCGACGTCGTCGGGGCCCACACCGGCGCGTTCGACGGCGGCGCGCACAGCAACGCTGCCCAGCTGCGTAGCGCGTAGCGGCGCCAGCGAGCCGAGAAGCCGGCCACTCGGGGTTCGGGCCGCCGAAAGAATCACAGGTCGGGCCATGAACGGTACCGTACCAACGGCCGCAAAACCTTGCAAGCCAACGATTTAGAGCAGTTTGGCACGCTTGTTGGGGGCCTGACTCGTCGGTACACTTCAGGCATCGTTCATTCGCCGTCGGCAGCGTTGCACCTTGTCTGAAGCCTTCAAGATCGTCGGGACTGCGGGGCACATCGATCACGGCAAGAGTGCGCTCGTGCGCACCCTCACCGGAACTGATCCCGACCGGCTGCAGGAGGAACAGGAACGCGGCATAACGATCGATCTCGGCTTCGCCCACCTCGACCTCGGCGACGCCCTCCGCGTCGGTTTCATCGACGTTCCCGGCCACGAGCGCTTCGTGAAGAACATGCTGGCCGGCATCGGCGGCATCGATGCCGTCTTGCTCGTGGTCGCGGCCGACGAGTCGATCATGCCGCAGACCCGCGAGCATCTGGCCATCTGCGAGCTTCTCGGCGTGCGCACCGGCGTGGTGGCCATTACAAAGTGTGACCTGGTCGACGCGGAGATCGCCGATCTCGTGGAGCTGGAAATCAGAGACCTGCTTGCCGGCTCGTCGCTCGCCGACGCCCCGATCATCAAGACCAGCGCCGAGGACGGACACGGACTCGACACCCTGCGTGACACGCTCGCCGAGGTGCTCCAGGCGGTCGCCGGGCGCACCGACACCGGCAGTGTGCGACTGCCGGTCGACCGTGTGTTCACCGTACGCGGCTTTGGAACGGTCGTCACCGGCACTCTCCTTTCCGGCAGCATTGGCGCCGGAGACGAGCTCGAGCTCTTGCCGGCCGGCACCACCGTCAGCGTCCGCGGGACGCAGGTGTACGGCGCTCCGATCGACCGCGCCATCGGCGGCCAGCGGGCCGCCATCAACCTGCAGGGAATCGACGTCGACCAGGTGCAGCGCGGGGATCAATTGGTGACGCGCAACGCGATGTCGCCCACCTACATGCTGGACGCGCGGCTCAACCTCCTCCCCGGGCACGAGTTGAAGCAGCAACAGCGGGTTCGCTTCCATCACGGCGCCGCGGAAATCCTGTGCCGCGTCGCCGTGCTCGACGCCGATGCGGTGGGCGAAGGCGGCTCGGCTCTGGTGCAACTTCGTCTCGAGTCGCCCTATCCCTGCTATCCGGGCGACCGTTTCGTGATTCGCCGATACTCGCCGATGTTGACGATCGGCGGCGGCGTGGTGATCGACAACCTAGCCGCCAAGCATCGGGCCCACGACGCCCAACTGCTGGAGTATTTGACGATTCTGGAAAAAGGATCGGCCGACGAGCGCCTCGCCGCCATCGTCGGCGCAGCCGGAGCCGAGGGAATCGGCGCGGCCGCGCTTCGCCAGCGTTGGGCGCCGACAGGATCCGACATCGCCGCCGTGGCTACGCGGCTGGCGGCAGCCGACACGCTGGTCGTGACCCGGCGCGATCCGCTGCACGTCGTCGACGCAGCGCACTTCGAAAATCTTCGCGTTGCAACCCTGGAGGCGATCGATGCGTTTCATCGCAAACAGCCGCTGCAGCCGGCAATGCCCAAGCGCGAGCTCGTCGCGGCGCTGCCGCGTGGCCTGCCGAGCCTGGTCTTCGACAGCGTCATCGACCGCCTGCGCGACCAGGAAACCTTGCACAACAAAGCCGACGGCTTCGCCCTCGACAGCCACGGCATCACGCTGACCGCGGCGCAAGAGCGCCTGCGCGACGCTCTCCTCGAGCTGTACGAAGGCGCCGCGTGGGCCCCGCCGTCGTTCAGCGAAGCGGCGCAACGCGTCGACGCCGCGGCGAGCGACGTTGAGAGTGTGTTTCACTTGCTGTTGCGCGAGGGTGGGCTCGTTCGGCTACGCGACGATCTGGTGCTCCACGCCGCGCGGCTCGACGAATTGATCGAGCAGCTACAGGCGCGACATGCGGCCGGGGACGAGTTCAGCGTCGCTGATTTCAAGGGTTGGACAGGCGTCAGCCGCAAGCACGCCATCCCCCTCCTCGAATATCTCGACCAACAACGAATCACCCGCAGGGTCGGCGACAAGCGGGTCAGATTGTGACGCAGACCTGATTTTCAGCACTCGTTGCACCCGACTTGCATTGACCATGCGTCGATCAGCCCCCTATCATGTTGTTAGTACCTCAAGGAGGAATCATGTTGGGCAGCATCGGGTTTACGGAACTACTGTTTATTTTCTTGATCGTGGTAGTCCTGTTCGGCGCCAGCCGAATTCCAGAGATTGGCCGCGGCCTCGGTTCTGGTATCCAGAACTTCAAGGCCGCAATGCGCGGCGGCGCCTCGAGCGCCGATGACTCTTCGGCTGACTCCGACTCGACGTCCGCTTCCTAGTCGCTACCCTCCCCTGGGCTGCTTTTGTGGAGGTTGTTCGTGGCATCTCTGAATCGCGCGTTGGTTCGCGCCACTGCCGTTGTCTTGTTCGTCGTCCTGCTGTCGGGCTGCCAGGTCACGTTTCGGCGTAAACCGATCCAGCCGCTCGACAACGACCGCAACTACGACATCGCGATACTGCCCTGCTGGGATGCGTCCCGGCAGGTAGTCGCCGACTTCGCCACCGGTGTCGAATCAGAAGACTGGGAAGCGGCCAACGACGCCGGCATGTTGGTTACCGAGTTCGCCGTGTTCTCCGACACGGGAGACAACGACTACAACCACCTCAAGAGGGTTGCTTTCGCCCAAGGAGCGCCGTTCATCGGCGGCCGCTACCAACTCACCGTCACCACGCGCTTGATCCGTGGCGGGCGCTGCAAGGTACGCGTGGTCGCCCGCATCGAGGGTTACATGGGCGAGGAGTACGGGTATCAGACCCTGCGGTCGAACGGCGTTCTGGAGCAGGAAATCTTCGACCGCATCAGCTCGCAGCTAGGCGTCACCCCCGCCGACGGCACCCCGCAGTAGCCGCTTCTTTCCCGAAGCCGAGCACGACACCGCCGACGCAGTATTCCCGCAACCGTTCTGAGCGCGGGAATGCTGTGGATGCTAGGCGCGCGACGTGAGGGCGACCGAGTCGTACGCGTTCGTACGGCGAGAGGAGCGCGAACGAGCGCAACGACGCAGACGCAGTATTCCCGCGCTCAGAAGCGTATGCCGAGTCCGATCGTCCAGAGCACCTGCGTCGACACCGGCGGCGCGATGGGCGGAATACCCGTGATCAGGCGGCCGCGGGTCAGGCCGGCGGCGTCGACACTCGAGCGCAGCCCCTTGACATCGGCGCGGACCACCAGCGGCCCATAGACCGCGACGTCAATGCCGCCGCCGAACAAAAAGCCGGCGCTCGTGTCGCTGTCGTCTTCTCCGGAGCTGAACACGCCGGCGACACCGCC
>CBDUXW010000316.1:0-4542 GCA_965371275.1 uncultured bacterium
AGGACCAGGTCGCTGTCTTTGATCACCATGTCGGTAACCGGGGTGACCGGCAGGTTCAACTGCAGCGACTGCCAGTGGGCGCCGTCATCGAACGACACATACACGCCGAACTCGGTGCCGGCGAACAGCATGCCGCGGCGGTCCGGGTTCTCGCGCACGACGCGAACGAAGTGGTCGTCGGGAATGCCGTTGGTGCCGTCGGTGAGCAGGGTCCAGCTCTGCCCGTAGTCATCTGTCTGGAAGATGTACGGGCGGTAGTCCTGCTCTCGGTACTTGTAGACGGCGACATGGGCGCGGCCGGCATCGTGCGCCGACAGGTCGATCGTGTTCACGGTGCCGCCCTCCGGAAACGCCGCCGGCGTGATGTTGCTCCAGGTGGCGCCGTTGTCCCGTGAAATGTGCATCAGACCGTCGTCGCTGCCGGCCCACAGGAGTCCCGCCGTATGCGGCGACTCTTCCAGCGCAAACACCGTCGTGTACACCTCGACGCCGGTGTTGTCGCGCGTAATGCCCTCGCCCCCCGAATAGCCCTGCTTGGTGGCGTCGTTGGTCGTCAGGTCCGGGCTGATCACCTCCCAGTTGACGCCACCGTCCGTGGTCCGATGAACGTACTGCGAGGCGTGATACACGGTGTCGGGATCGTGCGGTGAGATACGGATCGGCGCGTTCCACTGGAAGCGGTACTTCATGTCCGCCGCCTGCTGGCCGGTCGGCGCGTCCTCGTAGCCGCGTACGCTGCGGGTGATGCCGGTGTTGCGATCCATGCGCGTGATCGAGCCGCCGTAGCTGCCGGCCCAGATGATGTTGGGATCGCGCGGATCGACGGCGATGTGACCACTCTCACCGCCGCCGACGTCGTAGAAGCTGGGGCCGCCGCCGAAGAAGCCGCCGCCGCCGGAGGCCGCCATCGCCGCCGTGCTGTTGTCCTGCTGGGCGCCGTACACCTTGTACGGAATGCTGTTGTCCACCGTTACCCGGTAGAACTCGGCGGTCGGCTGATTCGACTCGACCGAGAAGCTGCGGCCGCCGTTGAGCGACACGTTGGCGCCACCGTCGTTGCTGTTGATCAGATAGTCGGGGTTCTCCGGGTTGAGCCACAGGTCGTGGTTGTCGCCGTGGCGAGGCTGCAGCACGTTGGGAAACGTGCGGCCGCCGTCGGTCGACTTGTAGAAACCAGTGTTCAGGGCATAGACGGTGTCGGGATCGACGGGGTCGGCGTAGATATGGGTGTAGTACCAGGCCCGCTGCTGCAAGCTGCGCTGGCCGTTGAGCTTCGTCCAGCTATCGCCGCCGTCGTCGGAGCGATACACGCCACCCCGCTCACCGGCAGCTTCAACCAGTGCCCAGACGCGATCCGGGTTCGGCGGCGATACGGTCACATCGATCTTGCCCACCAGGCCGCCCGGCAGGCCCCCGCCGAGCTTTTCCCAGGTGCGGCCGCCGTCCTTGCTGCGCCAGATGCCGCCCTCGTCGCTGCCCGAGTGGATCGTCCAGGGCTTGCGGAACACCGTCCAGGCGGCGGCGTAGAGGATGCGCGGATTGCTGGGGTCCATCTCGATGTCGTTGAAGCCAGTCTGCTCGGAAACGAAGAGAAGGCGCTCCCAGGTCTGGCCGGCGTCTTCGGTCTTGTAGATACCGCGCTCTTCGTTGGGCCCGTAGATGTTGCCGAGCACCGCCGCGTAGAGCACGTCGGGATTGTCGGGATGGACGACCATCTCCGGAACCTGAACGAAACCCGGGCTCCACACGTGCGACCAGGTCTTGCCGGCGTCGGTGGATCGATAAATGCCGTCGCCGGTGGAGATGTTGCCGCGCGGGCAACCCGAGCCGGTCCCGACCCAGATCACGTTGGGATCCGACGGCGCGACTTTGATGTCGCCGATCGAGCCGACGTTGAAGAATCCGTCGGAGATGTTGTTCCAGGTAATGCCGGCGTCGTCGGTTTTCCATACGCCGCCGCCGCTGTAGCCGGCGAAATAGGTCAGGTGGTCACTCGGAATACCGGTAACAGCGGTGGCCCGGCCGCCGCGGGTGAAGCCGGTGGAACGATACGACAGCCCTTCGAAAAAGGTCGGATCCATCGTGACGTTCGGATCGGCATCGGATTGCGCCTCTTGCGGCGCCGTTACGACAGCCGGCTCGACATCCGGAAGCGCGGCGCGCAACAAGTAATCGAAGTGATCGCCGTGCGGCTGTGCGGTGAGGCCCGCTGCCGAACTGACGTCGCCAGAAACAGCCGGCTCCTGCGCCGGCGCCTGGCCCATCGACAAAAGAAACGTAGCGATCAGAATCAGGGCAACACGGCCGGCGCTTGCGAAACGAGTCACGTGGACACCTCATAGGACGTAGGGGCGATATCGTTGCGACGATTGTTCCGCGTTCGCCCGCGCTTGCCAAGGTGGCGGCCGGCAGCACCTACCAAGCGCCGGCGTCGGCGGTATCCCACTCGCGGCGCACTCGGTCGGGTAGGTCGGCGCCATCGCACAACTGGCCCGGCTCGAGGCAGTCGTACAGCTCGCCGAAGTGCCGAACGTGCAGGTCATCGACACGGCGAAAGATATGGTGAGATCGGAGGTCAACGGAATCAGAAAGGCCCATGGCTCCCAGCATGTCGAGAAATCCGTGTACGGTGGCCTCGTGAAATTGCTGCACGCGGGTCGCCTTGTCATCGACGTCGAGACCGTGAACGAGCGCGGGTTTGTGGGTGGTGATACCGGTCGGGCAGTGATCGGTGTTGCAGCGCAGCGCCTGGATACACCCGAGCGCGAGCATCATGCCGCGGGCCGAGGCGCACAGGTCGGCGCCCAACGCCAGAGCCCGTATCATGTGGAAGCCGGTGAGGATCTTGCCGCAAGCGATTATCCGAATGCGATCCCTGAGCCCCGCTCCGGTAAGCGCGCTGTGCACGAAGATCCACCCATCCCGGGCCGGCATGCCCACCGAGTTGGCGAACTCGAGAGGTGCAGCCCCCGTGCCGCCCTCACCGCCGTCCACGGTGATGAAGTCAGGCGTGATCCCGGTTTCCAGCATCGCCTTGCAGATGGCGAAGAAGTCGTGGCGCTGGCCGACGCACAGTTTGAACCCAACCGGCTTGCCGGCGGCCAGCTCACGCAAGCGGCCAACGAACTCGACCAGTCCAAGGGGCGTTGAGAACGCACGGTGGCCCGGCGGCGAGATGACGGTCTCGCCCACGCGAACCCCCCGAATTCGCGCGATCTCCTCGGTTACCTTCACCGCCGGCAGTATGCCGCCGTGCCCGGGCTTGGCGCCCTGCGACAGCTTGAGCTCGATCACCCGTACGCTCTCGATCGCGGCCTGTTCCGCGAACCGGTCGGGATCGAAATCGCCGCCTGCGGTACGGCATCCGAAGTACCCCGTGCCAATCTGCCAGATCAGATCGCCCCCCGGCTCCAGGTGATAGGGCGACAGGCCTCCTTCGCCCGTGTTGTGGGCGAACCCTCCCCGGGCGGCACCGCGGTTCAAGGCGAGCACCGCGTTCTTCGACAAGGCGCCGAAGCTCATGGCCGAGATGTTGAGAACAGATGCGGAGTACGGTCGCGAGCAATCGGGGCCGCCGATGGTCGTGCGGGCAGCCTCGTCGGGCGGTTCAACGGGCCCGAGGGAGTGACTCGCCCATTCGTAGCCGACCCGGTACACGTCGCGCTGTGT
Organism: uncultured bacterium; assembly: GCA_965371275.1. Lineage (GTDB taxonomy): Bacteria > Acidobacteriota > UBA890 > UBA890 > UBA890 > CBDCBL01. The sequence goes on from CBDUXW010000316.1 coordinate 3,670, forward strand.
GCCGAAAGGCTGGGTTTCGAGCTCCCCCTTGGCGCGCTGATACACGAGGCTGCGGAACTCGCGCTCCACCGGGAACGCGTCGACGTTCGACTCGATGAAATACTGCTGGATCTCCGGTCGAACCAGCTCGAAGAGGTAGCGGCCGTGACCGAGAATCGGGAAGTTCCGGAGAATCGTGTGCCGGCGTTGCAGCACGTCGTACAGACCCAACGCAATGGGCGGCACAATGATCAGGTACAACCAAAAAGCGGGCGACCAGGCCCGGCCGGCGAGGGCCACCAAAACGACGAGAACGACCGAAATTCCGAAAAACCAATGTCGAACCATGCAACGCCGCTCCTTTTGCCGGCGGCCGACCATCAGACGACTTGCTGAAGAGAAACTATAGCCCGCCAACTCGACGCCGCCCGGGAATCAGGATCGTGTCCTGTCGGCCTCGCTTCAGCCGCCGACAAGCGGATCTTTGCGCCGTGTTCGCCCCCGCTGGCCAGGTTCACTTTCGGCGGGCGGCCGACACCGATACACCGAGCGCGACACCCGTCGGAAAACCGGGTCGTACTACTACACCGGTCGCACGGCGTTGCGCGAGCGGCGGCGTCTCATCGCCGCACGATCGGCAGCGCGATCTGCGACGGGTACGCCGCCGAGTGGTGCACGCGGTTGTGCGCCACCACACCGTCGACCTCGCTGTAGTTGTTGCCGCCGGTGTTCAAGTTGCGTTCGAAGCGTGGGAAGTTGCTGCTGGTGACCTCGATGCGAATGCGGTGCCCCGGGGCGAACCAGTTGCTCGTCGACATGGGGCTTATGGGAACTTCGTAGACTACGCCCTCCTCCATGAACACCTCGCGCTCGTAACCCTCGCGGTAGCGCACC
>CBDUXW010000317.1:0-4535 GCA_965371275.1 uncultured bacterium
GGGCGACGTGCGCGCATCGCCGCCGGCGCGGCCGGGGTGTTCCGCGAATTTCGTTACGCGCTGCGCAACCTGCGACGACACCCCGGCTTCGCGGTAACGGCAATCTTCATCACCGCACTGGGGATCGGCGGTAACACCGGAGTCTTCAGCGTCGTCAACGGCGTACTGCTCACGGCGCTGCCGTACGAGGACCCCGATCGTATCGTGCGCCTGTGGGCCGACGAACCGGCGGAGGGTATCGAGAACTTCAGCTTCACCAAGGTCGAGTTTCGTCATTTCTCCGCGAACAACGAGGTGTTCGACGCTATCGGCGGTGACTTTCCGATCACGTTGACGTTAACGGGCAATGGCGAGCCGGAGCGTTTGCGGGCTGCTTTCGTGACCCCCGGGTACTTCGAGGTTTTCGGTGTGACCCCGTTTCTCGGTCGCTTCGTAACTTTCGACGACAGCGACGCGGAGAACCCCGAAGTCGTCGTGATCTCGCACGGATTTTGGCAACGACGACTAGGCGCCGATCCGGGCGTCGTGGGCGACACGCTCCTGTTGAACGGGAGAAGCATGGCGGTGCTCGGCGTCCTGCCCCCCGGCTATCGCCATCTCAGCGACGACTACGACGTCTTCGTGCCGTATACCCGTGGTACCCAGGGGTGGATCGGACGCTGGCTCGAGCTGTCGGCGAGGCTGGCGCCGGGGATCACGATCGAGCAGGCGCAGGCCAACCTCGACGCCATGATGGCCACCGTCGCCGAGGAGCAAGAGCGCAGCCGCGGCTGGGTTGCCGCCATCGAGCCGCTGGCAAGTTGGGCGATCGGATCGACACGGACCTCGATCCTGGTGATGACCGGCGCCGTGTCGCTGCTCCTGCTGCTCGCGTGCGCCAACGTTGCCAACCTGATGCTGGCCCGCGCGACGACCCGTCAACGCGAGACGGCGATCCGCCTGTCGCTCGGCGCCAGTCGCGGGCAGGTTGTCCGCCAGAGCCTGGCCGAGGGCCTGATTCTGGGGGCGACCGGCGGCGCCGCCGGCGTCTTGCTGGCGCTCTGGACCGTCCCACTGTTGCTCACCCTGGGCGCTCACGCCCTGCCGCGCCTGAGCGCGGTCGGCGTCGATCTGCGCGTCCTGGCGTTTGCCGGCGCGATATCGATCGGCACGGGACTCCTTTTCGGGATCGCTCCCGCCTGGTACGGCGCGCGCGTCATGAACCCCGAACGCTCGATGCGTCGCGGCTCGAGCGCGGTCGCCGGGCAACGCAGCGCGCAACGGCTGCTCAAGGGCCTCGTGATCGCCGAGATTGCGCTGGCTCTCGTTCTTCTCGTCGGTGCGGGCCTCCTGATGCAGAGCTTTCAGAGCCTGCTCGAGGTCGAGCTGGGGGTCGTCGACGCCGACCGGATTGCCGCCGTCTCGATTTCGCTGCCGGGCGTACGCTATCCGGAAGCCGCCGCCACCCACGCCTTCTTCGACGAGCTGACCGCGCGCGTCGGGGTACTGCCTGGGATCGACGCGGTGTCGCTCGCCGCCTACCTGCCGCTCGGCGGCCGCGAGGCCGTGGGATCGATGAATTCCGACTATCTGCGGGGCCAGGGCAACACCGAGCTGGTCGGATCGTTGCAGCGCATCGTGCGCAACGACTATTTCCGGACGATGGGCGTGCCACTGCAAAAGGGGCGCCTCTTCGACGAGCGTCTCGATCCCGACCGGCCCGAGCAGGTCATCGTCAGCGAGAGTATGGCGCAACGTTTGTGGCCCGGCGTCGATCCGGTGGGCCGTCGGATGACCTGGCGTACCGAGCCGACCGCCGAACAGTGGATCGAGGTGATCGGCGTGGTGAGCGACGTGCGTTACGAAACGATAGACGGTGCCCTTACACCCCAGTACTACGAGTCACACTACGAGCAGAGCTGGCGCGAGATGTACCTGGTGGCGCGCACCGAAGGGGAGCTGGCTGAGTTTGTCGCCGCGGTGCGGAGAATCGTCGCGGAGCTCGACGCCGACGTCCCGGTGTCCGGCGCCACCACCATCGGCACGCTGGCCGACGAATCGGTGGCGGCGCCGCGCTTCAACCTGCTGATCTTCGCCGCCTTCGCGACGACGGCGCTGATTCTCGCCTGCGCCGGGATCTACGGTGTCATTTCGTTCGTCGTCCGCCAGCAGACGCGGGAGATCGGCGTACGCAAGGCGGTGGGCGCCTCGCGCCCGGCGGTGCTCCGCTGGGTTCTGGGCCGCGCCGCCGTGCTGGTGGTCGCCGGTATCGCCGTCGGTACCGTCCTCGCGATCGTCACTTCCCGCCTGCTCGGCTCGCTGCTGTTCGAGGTCAACGCCGCCGACCCGCTCGTGTACGCCTCTGTTGCCGCGTTGCTCGCCCTCGTCGCGCTCCTCGCCTGCTGGATTCCCGCCGCCCAGGCGAGCCGCGTGGATCCGATGATCGCCCTCCGCGACCAGTAGGTCGCCCGGCGTCGATTCCGGCGCGCGAAAAAAAATTGAAACCTATCTAGTATTCTAGGCGTCCTACCTAGTATTCGAGGGAGCTAGCCCGGACTTCTCAACGGGTCACGGCTGCGCGAGCGGCCACGGCGACGCAACCGCAGCCTGACAAGCGAGCGAGGCAACAATCATGAAGCGACGACTCAACCTCACGTACACGACCGGGATCGTCCTGAGCTTGATAGCTGCGGGTCACCGCTACGGCTTCGACATCATGGATGTGTCGGGGTTGCCGGACGGCACCGTGTATCCGGCGCTGCGGCGGCTCGAAGGTGCCGGAATACTGTGCTCCGCGTGGGAGGTGCTCGACGAGGAGACTTCCCATAAGCGGCCGCCGCGCCGCTACTACGAGCTGACCGCCGACGGCAACGACATGCTGCAGCGCGCCGTCGAGCGCTTTCCCGGGTTGCACGGCGCCCCGGCGGCGGTTGATGTGCCGCAACCGGAAGGGGCATGACCGTGCGGCGCGCCGCGCTGTCGCTCGGTATGTGTCGCCTTGGTGTGCGCGCCGTCGCGTGGGTTGTTCCGGCGCCGGCGCGTCATCGCTGGAGGCAGGAATGGGACGCCGAGTTCGTTGGTTGGTGGGGCGACGATGCGCAACCCGTACGCTCCGCGATGAGCCGCGTGCGGCGGGCCAGCGTCGCCCTGCGTGACGCCTTCGACGCGCGCTCGCAACAGCGCTCGGGAGGCACGCGTCCGAGCCCTGAGGCCGCGGCAAGCGGGGCCACCGGAGGGCCCGGCTCCGACTATCGTGGCCCCCGCCGCCCGGGCAACCGGCTCGACGATCTCGGTCGCGACGTTCGCTTCGGGATCCGATCGCTGTGGCGGCAGCCCGGCTTCGCGTTGGTGGGCATCATGACGATCGGTCTGGGTATTGCCGCCAACACCACGATCTTCAGCCTGGTGAACGGCATCCTGCTGCAACCGCTGGCCTTTCCCGCCGCCGACAACATCGTCGTGATCTGGCCCGACCAGTACTTCTCGCACAGCGGATTCGAAAGGTTCGACGAGGCGTCGACTGTCTATGAGAGCGTGGCCGTCGTCGGCTCACGCGGCGTGATCGAGATCAACGAAGATGGCGCACGTATGTTGTACGGTCCGCGCGTTACCAGTGGGTTTTTCGCGATCATCGGTGTCGATCCCGCGCTCGGGCGTGGTTTCGCGGCAGGAGAAGACCACGCCGGGGCCGACGACGTGATCGTCATCTCGCACGGGCTGTGGCAGAGAGAGTTCGGCGGCGATCGGCAGATAATCGGACGACGTCTCAGCATGTCGGGCACCGATCGCACGATCATCGGCGTCATGCCGGAGGGTTTTTCCTTGCCCTTGTTCGCGATCGGCGGTTCTCCGGAGGTGATCATTCCGCAGGATATCGATCCTGGCAGCGCCATGTTCACGTCGGGAGACTGGAAGATGATCGCCCGGCTGCGGCCCGGCGTGAGCATCGATGCCGCCCAATCCGAGCTGCAGGCCATTGTTGCAGGCTGGCGCGAGGAGGCCGGCCTGCCGCCGGAATGGGGAGCCGACGCCAATGTCGTTACGCTCAAGGAGTTCGTGGTGGGTGACGTTCGGCCGACGTTGCTCCTGTTGTTCGGCGCCGTCGGGTTCACCTTGTTGATTGCTACCGCCAACGTCGCCAACCTGCTGCTGGCACGAGCGCTGTCGCGGCAGCACGAGGTGTCGATGCGGCTGGCGCTCGGCGCCAAGCCGTCGCGATTGGTGCGACAGCTGCTGACCGAAAGCACGTTGTTGGGTGCCGCCGGCATCGTTCCCGGCCTGCTGGCCTCGATCTTCGGATTGAGCGTTGTGGTGGGGCTCTTGCCCGCCGACACACCGCGACTCGAGGACGTGCGCGTTGATGGCGCCGTGCTCGGTTTCTGCATTGCGGCGGCGCTGATCACTGGTTGGCTGGTCGGCCTGGTACCGGCCGTCCAGGTGGTGCGAACCAACCTTCGCGATGGACTGACTGCGGGTGGTCGCTCGGCAACCGATTCGAGACGGCGCCAGCGCTTGCGCGTCGGCATCGTCGCGGCGGAGATCGCGCTCACCGTAAT
>CBDUXW010000318.1:0-4534 GCA_965371275.1 uncultured bacterium
GGACCCTTGTTAGTAACGAACGTGGGCACTGATCCCGACAGCGCCGCGTCGGGCTCTGGAAAGACAAACGATGCCGACAGACAAAGCGGAACGGAGATCCTTTCCAAGAGTAGACGAACCGTCGTTCGACACGCCCACTCATGAGCAAGCAGCCGAGCAACGTGCTCATCGACGCTACGAATACCGGGTTGCGGTAGGAATCCTGGGCTCGTGGCCCCAGAGTGGCACCACACTCAACATCAGTCGCGGTGGCGTGAAGGTCGGTTTTGCCGAACCCGTTCCCGGTCCCAGAAAGGGGCAGTGGTGCGCGGTTCGCTTTCTCGACGCAGGTGACGAGCTGAGGCCTCACTACATGGTGGGGACCGTGCGTCGAGTGGAGGTGACGGAAGAAGGCTGCCTTGTGGCGATCAAGTTCGACGCACCCCTCGAGCTGTTGAAGGTTCCCCACCGACCGAGCCCGTAACCACGCTGCCTCGTGGGTACGTCCAGCACCACCGTGATTCCGAAGATTCGGCACCCGCTGCTGCAACTCCTCGAACCATCGGGCTCGTCAATCCGTTTGATCGTGACGCCCCAGGAGCGGGGTGACCGCGAGAAACGCCAGCGGATATGCGACGAGCTGGCCGACGATGAACCAGGTCGGATGGCTGAAGCTCACCCAGTTGTTGATGCTCCCGGCGACCGCAAGCGCGACGATGCCGCCGGCGAACCAGGAATGATGGTGGTTCGCGATACGGCCGGCGGCCAGAGCGCCGAGGAAGGCTCCGAGGATCTCCGAGCCGAACACCCACGCCCAGATTGCCAGCGGCATCCCGGCAAGGAATGCGGCGAAGGCTTCAGCATCCGACGGGTTTAGAGGATCGAGCCCTTCGGGCGGCGGATACAGCAGCAATCCAGCGTACTGCAACCCCGCAACCACCGCCCCAACGACCACGATCCCCGCCAGGACGGCGCCGATATTCTTGACCATGAGCCCTCTCCTTCGGTGTTTCGGATGTTCATGTTGCGGGTTGCCGGACCAGCGCCAAGCTGCTCGACGATCTTGTGAGGGCCGAGTTGGTCGCCTGCATTCATGGTTACCTTCCGATTTTCTTCACGTCTTCGAACCAGTTCAGCACCAGCACCGGCGCTTCGATCCCGCTGGTTTGTAGCGGCTGGTTGATGACGTAGAAGAACTCGCCGCTCGGGTCGATGTCCCAGTTCGAGACCTCCTGCAAGTTGCTTGAGCAGTTGCACTCGCGAATCGATCTCGGCGCGTCGCGCACCAGCGCCTCGCCTTCGACCCGTACGTCGACCGCGAAGATTTCCTGGGTTCCCTGGAAGTAGATCGTCGAACCGTCGTGCGACCAGAGCGGAAACGCTCCGCCGTTCGTAGAGATTTGATACTTGGTGTCCCCATCGGGGTACGGCGTAACGAAAACATCGAGGCGGCCGCCGTTTTCGGTGGAGTGGTAGGCAACCCAGCGGCCGTCGGGAGAGAAGCGCCCGAAGTCGTCGCGCACGGGTCCCGACACAAAGGGCTCGGGCTCGCCAACCGGGTCGCCGTTCTCGAAGCGCAGCACCATCAAGTCGATAGCTGTTGTCTCATCGTTGTGGCGCAGCAACAAGGCCGAGCCGTCGGGGTGAAAGTCGCGTGGGTGGTCGGCAGACTCGAACGTGATCTGTTCCTCATCGCCGACGCCATCGGCGCGCTTGCGCCATATGTTCTCACCGAACGTGGCGGTCCCCTGACTCATGGCGCGATAGTAGATGTAGGTGCCATCCGGACTCCACGTCGCGGAATTGTTGCCGGAGTTGCCGAAGGTGATGCGCACTTCCGCTCCCGACTGCGAGCGGATGTGCAGATCGGAACGTGCCTGTGTGCCGATGGAATACGCAAGAGCCGTGCCGTCGGGAGAGACTCGCGGGTTCATGTAGTTGTTCTCCGACGCCATCAGCTGGGCGCCTTCGGCCGGATCCAATGGCCAGGCGAAGATCGGCATCTTGGCAACCGTCGTCATGTCGCCGACGAGGTACATTAGCGAGCCGTTCGCGGAGACGGCGTATTGGGCCGCCGCGTTTCCCAGGTTGAAAGCGATCTCCGATGCGGCCGGCGACGGCCGGCCGGCGAGCTGCAGCGTTTCTACATCGAACGCGTCGACAAACAGCGTGCCGCCAACAACGTACGCCAAGTGTCCGGTTTCGAGGTACCGGCCGAAGATCCCCCCGACGAGCTCGACATCGCGACCGCTGTCGAGATCGATCGCCCTGACCACCGCGTCGCCGAACTCGCCGGGCCTGCCCGACGTGTACACCACCACCCGACCGCCCGGCAGCACGGCGGGAAATCGATGTCCCTGCGGCTGCGTTTCATCGAGCTCGGTGATCGGCTCACCCTCCCCACCGTTTTCGGGAACGCGAAAGATCGGATGGGTGACCCCGGGCGAATACACGATGTACCCGTCGTCGGCCCAGCTCGCGCCGCGGTTGAGAAGGGCTACGTCGGTCACAAACCTGCTGCTGCCGCCGGCAACCGCGACCTTGCGAAGCTCGGTACCGTCGAAAAAGCCGATCCAATTGCCGTCGGGGGAAAAGAACGGATGCAAGAGCTCTCCCTGGGCGAGCTCGCGCGACTCGAGCTCGTCGAGCTCACGCACCCACAGCGTGTTACGCCCGGCGACCCCGGTGGTGACGTAAGCCACGCGCCGCCCGTCGGGCGACAACGCGAACGGCGGCCCCGCGGTGGTTTCGAGCTTTGGCTGGAACGCGTTTTCGTCGTTCGGGTCGACCGCCTCGACGAGACTGACGTTCACGCGGGTGACTTCCGGGGCTTCGCCGCTCGGCCACACGGTGCTGATGGCGTAGAACACTGCGAGGCCAAGGATGAAGCCGGCAGCGATGCGGCCCCAACCGGGGTCGGCGGTGCCGCGTAGCTCGCGTCGCTGCTGGCGTGAGGCTGCTTTCTGCGTCTTGATCTCTTCTGCCCGGGTGACGAGGTCGCCGGCGTCCTCCAGAAAATCGTCGAGTGCCAGACGCGCCTCGCCGATATCGCGCAGCCGCCGCCGCGGATCGCGGGTCAGACAACGCTCCAGCAGCACCCGCAACGCAGCCGGCGTAGCGGCCGGCAGTACATCCCAGTCGATCTCCTTGAGGATCACCGCCGCCAGCACCTCCGACACGGTTTCGCCGTCGAAAACCCGGCGGCCGGCGATCATCTCGTACAACACGATACCGAAGCTCCAGATGTCGGCGCGGCGGTCTGCCGGCTTGCCCTTGGCCTGCTCCGGGCTCATGTAGGCCGCGGTGCCGATGATCAACCCGGCCTGGGTTGCCGCCAGGCTCAGCGTCGGCGAGTCGGCGGGAGCGTTGGCCTCCCCGGCCGAGCCGCTGGCGTCCACAATCGGTGCGGCCGACTTGGCGAGTCCGAAATCGAGCACCTTCACGATCGGCATCCCGCCTTCGCCCTCCGCAACCTTGACGTTGGCGGGCTTCAGGTCACGATGAATAATGCCCTGCTCGTGCGCCGCCTCCAGTGCTTCGGAAATCTGGAGCGCGATTGCGGCCGCTTCTTCGACCGGTAGCCCGCCGCCGGCAGCGAGCCGATGCTCCAACGTCGGTCCCTCCACCAGCTCGAGTACCAGCGCCAGCGATCCCTCGGCCTCCTCGAGCCCATAGATGGCGGCGATGTTGGGATGATTGAGCGAGGCGAGCAGCTGCGCTTCCCGCTGCAGCCGCCCGAGTCGTTGCTCATCGGACGCCATCTCCGGCGGCAGCACCTTGATCGCCACGTCACGCTTGAGTTTCGTATCGCGGGCTCGGTACACCTCGCCCATGCCGCCCGCACCGAGCGGTTCGAGGATTTCGTAATGACCGAGGGTTTTGCCGACCAAGGTGCGTAGTCCGTTCCAGGGAGCGTGCGCGGCTAGCCTAGCCGGAGTCGCTGGATGCGATCAATGGGCTGAGTGGTGTCACCGTCCTGGTGCCTGCCAAATCACGTTGCCCTCAGCGTCGTAGAGTACGACCGCTGCCGGGTAACGTGTCTCCGCCTCGGTAGAGGGTGTGATTTCGGGTACGGCGGCGCCTCACGGAGTTGATGTATCTGGAGAGCTACGGCCAGGGTTATGCCGCCGAGATCGCCCGGACGTTCGGCATGTCGCTGAGCCAGGCTCAGAACCAGCTTCGGAAGTTCGAGGAGCTCGGTATCCTCGTCAGTCGACGCGAGGGATCGGCCCGCGTCTTCTACTACGCGCGAAGCCCCGTCGCGGACGGCTTGCGCAGGTTTCTTCGTGCGGCGCTCGAAAGCCTGCCCGACGCGACCATCCAAAAATACTATCGTCGACGGCGAAGGCCGAGGCGATTCGGCAAGCGATAAACAACCAATCGGAACGACCAACCGGCCATCCCCAAGTATGGAAGCACCGAACATTTCGGCGAAGACAACGTCCATCGAGCTTGCCGCCATCGTTTCCGAGGCGTTGGAAGCCGAGGGCATCGTTGCCAACCCGGAGGTTGTCGAGTTCTACCAAACCGTCCGGCGATCTCCACCCTCAAGCTA
>CBDUXW010000319.1:0-4525 GCA_965371275.1 uncultured bacterium
GCTACAGCTTCAGGACCCTGTTCCGGCGGCCGGCCTTCAGCGCCGTCGTGGTTCTTACGCTGGCTCTGGGCATCGGCGCCAATACGGCGATCTTCAGCGTCGTGAACGCGGTGCTTCTCGAGCCGCTGCCCTATGCCGACCCCGATCGCCTGGTGCGAATCTGGAGTGCCTATCCGAACGACCAGGTCGAGCTCGGCACCACCTCGCCGCTCGACCTCGACGACTGGCGCGAACAATCCAGTGCCTTCGCCGCCGTCGCCGGCTATCCGAACGTGCGGCTGAACGGTTTCGTGCTCACGGGCAACGACGAGCCCGAAGAAATCGACACCATGTTCGTTACCGAGGACTTCTTCGAGGTGTTCGGCGTCGAGGCGACGGTGGGCCGCACGTTGCGGACCGCCGATCATATCGAGGGTGACAACGCGGTCGTCGTGCTGAGCCATGGCGCCTGGAGTCGCCGCTTCGGTGCGGATCCGGCGGTCGTGGGCAGCTCGCTCACCCTCAACGGGCAGCCCTTCACCGTCATCGGGGTGATGCCGCCGTACTTTGAGTATCCGGCCGCCGCTGTGGAGATGTGGACGCCGATGTCTCTGATTCCTGAGAGCGGCGTGCCGCGCCGCCGACCGGTTCGTTGGTTGAGCGTCGTGGCGCGGCTGGCGCCCGGCGTGACCCTCGACCAGGCCCGCGCCGAAATGAGAACGATCACCCAGCGCCTTGCACAGGAATATCCCGAATCGAACGCCGACCTCACGGCCGCCACCATCAGGTCGCTCCACGACCAGCTCGTCGGCGAGGTGCGGCCGGCCATGCTCACGGTATTCGCGGCCGTCGGCTTCGTCCTGCTGATTGGCTGCGCCAACGTCGCCAACCTGGTGCTGGCGCGCTCCGAAGAGCGCAGCCGCGAGGTTGCCGTTCGAGCCGCCCTGGGTGCCGGCCGCGTCCAGCTGTTGCGCTACGTGCTTGTCGAGAGCCTGGCCCTGTCGGTGGTCGGAGGCTTGTTGGGTGTCGGCGTGGCGGTAGCCGGGGTGGACTTTTTGATTCGCTTGGCGCCGAGCGAGATTCCGCGGCTGTCGGCCGTGGGCATTGACGGCGGCGTGCTGGCCTTCACGTTCGTTCTCTCGCTCCTCACCGGGCTGACCTTCGGCGCAGCTCCGGCGTTGCGCGCCGCGGCGACCGACTTGCATGAAGCGTTGAAAGAAGGTGCACGCGGCAGCGCTGCCGCCGCCGGCCGCCTGCGGCGCGTGCTGGTCATTGCCGAGGTGGCGCTCGTCGTCGTGTTGGCGATCGGCGCCGGCCTGCTGGTGCGGAGCTACGCTTCGTTGCTCGCCGTGGACCCCGGCTTCGAGACCGAGAACATCTTGACCCTGCGCGTCGCGGCCAGCGGCGACGACGGATACATCGACTTTCTCCACGATTCCATCGAGCGCATCAGCGCCTTGCCGGGCGTTGAATCCGCCGGCATGGTGCGCCCGTTTCCGTTGGCCGGCGACACCTTTCAGGGTGAGAGCATTCGCTTTTCGATCGCCGGGCAGCCACAGCCCGACGACCCCGAAGACCTGCCGTCGCCCTACATGCGGTTTGCCGGTCCCGGGTACTTCGAAACGATGGGCATTCCCTTGCTCGCGGGACGTGACTTCCGCGCCAGCGACGATCGCGAGTCCCCGTTCGTGCTGATCGTCACCCGGGCGGCGGCGGATCGCTACTGGGACGGCGAAAGCCCGGTCGGCACGAGCGTCAGCGCCGGCGGCCTGGATATCGGGATCATCGGCATGGTGGGCGACGTGCGACAGATGACCCTGGCGGAGGAGCCCGAGCCGGTCGTATACGTGGCGCACCGGCAGATATCACGCGTCGGCATGACGTTCGTCGTGCGCACGACGGTGCCCGCCGACGCCGTGATCGGCGCGATCCAGAGGGAGATCTGGGAGTTGCGCGCCGACCAGCCGATCAACGACATTGCTTCGCTGGACACCGTGGTGGCTACCTCCGTGGCCCAGCCGCGCTTCGCCATGACCCTGTTGAGCATTTTCGCCGGACTGGCGCTGATCCTGTCGGCGGTGGGCATTTATGGGGTCATCTCGTATTCGGTCAGCCAGCGCAGCCGTGAGATCGGCATTCGGATGGCACTCGGCGCCGAGCCGCGAGAGGTGCTGCGGCTCGTGGTCGCCAACGGCTTCGCGCTCGCTGTGATCGGCGTCATCATCGGTCTCGTCGGCGCCACTGCGGTGACGCGACTGATGGGTAGTCTGCTGTTCGGTGTACCGCCGGTCGACCTCGTCACGTTCGCCGCTGTCGCCTTGTTGCTGCTCGCCGTGGCGTCGGTCGCCAGCGCCATTCCGGCGCTGCGCGCCAGTCGCGTCGATCCGGTTACCGCCTTGCGCTACGAATGACCCGACATGCCGAGTTGCCGGCGCTCCACATGCGCTTGAACCCATCAGGGAATCCGTCAATCCACACGCTTCGCACAGAAGGGAACTTGCAATGATTACCAAGCTCATCGCCGGATCGGTCAAGACGGCCGTCGTCGTCGTCACGTCGGTTGCCGCGATTGCTACCGCCATGACGGGTGCCGTCCCGAACATGCACTCGCTCACGTCGATTGCGTGGGAGGTGGGCCAGGAGCAGGACCTCGACGAGCTGATCGCACAGCTCGGCGCGCCGGAGGCTTACGACCGCGCCCTGGCGGCGTGCCGTATCGGCAGGCTACGCCACACGGATACCTCGGGCGCGCGTGCCGCGCTGATTGAAATGCTCGCCGACGGGACGCCGGTCGAGAGCCGATTGTGTCGCGACGCGCGAAATTGGGGCGGCGGTCGCCGGGGTGGCAGCACTCCCGGTCGCGAAGCCGCCATCGCGCTCGAAGACATCGGCGACGCGGCGGTCGAGCCTGTCATCAGCGTCTTGTCGAACGCAAATCCGGTCGCGCGTGAGAACGCCGCGTTAGCGCTCGGTTTGCTCGAACGTCGCCAAGCTGTGGCCCCAATCGCCGGAGCGCTCGACGACAGCGTCGCCGCGGTGCGCTCGCGAGCAGCCTGGGCGCTCGGCATGATCGAGCATCGCGACGGTGTGCCGGCACTGACCGCCGCCATTCGCGACGGCGACGCCGGCGTCCGCGAGCAGGTTGTTTGGGCGCTGGGCATGATCGAGGACCCTGCTGGAGTTGAGGGGCTCGTGCGGGCGCTCGATGACGACGTTGCCGATGTGCGCGAGCAGGCGGCGTGGGCCATAGGGATGATCGAGCACGAGAGCGGGGTCGAGCCACTGATCGACGCCCTGGGCGATGACGATGCCGACGTTCGTGAGCAAGCGGCCTGGGCGCTCGGCATGATTGAGGATCCGGGCGCTGTGGAGGCGCTCACCAACGCCCTCGAGGATGAAGATGCCGGTGTGCGCAAGCAGGTGCTGTGGGCGCTGATGCGCTGCGTCGATGCTCACGACGCCGATCTCGACTACGCCGAGCTCGCCGAGAAGCTGCGCGTCGCTTTGCGGCGGGGCGGTGTGTAGCGAACGTGCCGATGGCACGCGCTGGGGATCAGAAAAGGACCGCTTCCTCGCCGCGCTGATCGATCAGACTTTGGATGTACGCGATCAGCTTCTCGAGGCGGGCCCTCAGCGCGATGGTCTGCTGGCTTTCGAGAAACGGCGTCAGCCTGCGGCTCATCTCATCGGGGTCGATTGCCTGCAGGTTCTCCCAAACACGCCGACTCACGAGGGTCACGCGTTCAATTCCGAGTAGCTCGTTCTTGATCTGGAAGGCGCGCGTGTGGTCGATCAGCCACAGCTTGTCGTCGAAGTCCACGAGGAGGTTTCCGGCGTTGCGGTCGACGTTGTAGACCAACGCGTCGAACAGGTTCATCGTCCAAAGCTGTCGCGTCCACCCCTGCGCGCTCTTCGGTTTGAACTCTCCGTCGTCGTCGCCGCGAAGATTCTCGAGCCACAGTTGGAGGCTGCCTTTGCGGCGTCCGATGGAGCGCAGAATCGTCGGCGGAATGTTGTCGATGCCGAGCATGAGCGCCATCTCGTAGGCGGCGCACTCGAAGATGTAACTGTCGCGGAAGAGCCGGTAACGTTCTCTACCGACCCGCAGGTCCTTCTCGCGGACATCAACGTCGCGCCAGCCGCCACGCACCCTGATGCCATCCTTTTCGAGCACCACGCGGTCGATTCCATTGATGCCGATGCTGATGCGCTCTCGTTCGACGATGTCGGCGGTCCGCATGAAATCCAGAAGCTCTTCGGCGCTTTCGAAAGGCAGTTCGTTGCCGTCGGGATCAATCCAACGTTGCCGGCTCTGATCGGGTGCGGCTTGCCCCGCAGGCGTAGCGTCCGGAGCCGCGGCCAGGGCGGAGTTGCCCGCCGCCAAGATCAACGTCGTCGTGGCGCCCAAGGCAAGGCATACGGCGAACGCCGTGGAGTGCGTGCGCAGCGATGAAATCAATCGCATCGATACCACCTCCCGAGTCTCCGGCGAGACCGCTGATAACCCATACTTCCGACGGACGCGACGATATCACCCGCCCCGCAC
>CBDUXW010000320.1:0-4514 GCA_965371275.1 uncultured bacterium
CCCCTTTGTCTCAGAGGAGCTCCTGATGAACAACCTCCTGGAAAAACACAGCTAGCAGGTCGTCGGCCGGCTAACGCTGCTCTTCGTTGTGCCGGCGTCCGAGGGGCGCCCGGCCGAGCCGGCTTTCGACGCGGATGCGGCCGTCGAATTCCTCCGCATCGATGAGGCCGTCATCCAGTGCCTCGATGTCTTCGAAGCGCACGCTGATGATGAATTCCTCGGCGCGGCGCGTGGCACGCGTCCAGCTCGCAACTCGGTCGAGGTACGACGACGGCAGCAGAACCGCGGCCAGGCGATCCGTGGTCTCAAGCCCGTGGATCACGGTGCCGTACTGGGCGAAGGTTTCGACGACGGCGTCGATAACGGTGGCCGAGATCGTGGCGCGCTGCTGCTCGGCGAGAGCTTCGGCGCGCGCCATGGCTTCGGGGTTGGCCATCGACAGCATGCGAAGGCCCCCGCGACGCGTCATGACAGGCGCTCTCCGTGGCTCGGCAACTGCTACTTCGCGGATGTTTTGCGTTTCGGCGGCGTACGCGGCGTAGGCGTTGTCGAGCTGAGCGATCGAGATGCGCAGTTGTTGTGCCTTGTCGGACGTCGCGCCGCTCGCTTCGGTGGTGTCCTGCAAGCGCTGCGTCAGGGTCTGAATCTCTGCCTGCATGCGGCTGAGCTGGGTGCGCATCTGGATGTCGCGCGCCAGCTCGCCCAGCACCAGTGTGTCCGGCGTGACGATGGACACCGTATTATCGCCGGCGACGATCAGCGCCGTCGGCGCGGCAGACAAGGTCGGCACCTGGACGGTGAAGATGACGCCGTAGTCTTCCAGAAACATACCGCGTGTCGCGGTCTCGCCCGCGGTGCGGAACATGTAGCGGAACTCCGGAGTGTCGGACCTCTGTGCCGCTGCTTCCTGCTCGGCGTGGTTGGCCGTGTTCACGGCCTCAACCTCGAACTGGATGGCCTCCTGGATGGTGGCGGACAGCAGGTCCTCGAGGACGCTCAGGTCGCGGGCGCGCAGCCGCTGCTCGCCGTTGTCGGCGTCTTGCGCCAGGGCAACGGCGGGAACGAACACAGCGAGCGCCGACAACGCCACGGCGCCACGCCAGCGGCGGGCCCGGACGGGGAGGGATTCGCGGATGTGCGGACGGATTCCGTGGTCGGCAGACATTGGCTTAGTGCTCCGGCTCGCGGTTGCGCGAGCTGACTTGGGTTACGAGGGTGTCGATACGGGAGTTGGCTTGCTGCAGGCGGCGCTCGGTATCGACCTGCCAGATGCCCAACTGGTTGGCCATCTCGAACAGCTCATCCCCGTGCTCGGCTTCCATGTTGTCGTACAGCGAGGCGAGTGTGAACACGAACTGCTCATATTGACGCGTCTCACTGGCGGCGATGAGGTCGCGCAGGAACTCCTCGTGCTGCGTATCGCGCGATTCGAGTCGATCCTGAACCAGCGTCGAGACCTGCTGCCATTGCGCATCGGTGAGGTTCACCGGCGGCGCGGTAGCAGCAACGGGAGTCAAGCCGCGCGCCGCGACCTGCTCGTTGAACCAGCCTTGCAGCTCTCCCTGGTCGAAGTCCTGCAGGCTCACCGGTCGGGCTTGAACGCCGGGGGTGTTGATGGCGGGCGTTTCAGCCGGCTGCGCCTGGGTCGCGATCTGTTGCGGCGACGTGGCCGCAGGTGTATCCCAAAGGCTCGTGCTGAGCGTCCAGCCGTCGGCGTTGCTTTGGATTTGAAGATTGGTGACGGCGGCCATCAGGAAGACACCGAACACGAAACTGGCGGCAACCGCGAGGCCGCGCAACACGCCGCTACTCCAGATACGCGGGGTCGTCGCCGGGGCGATGAACGTGATGCCGCGCGTTGCTTCGGCGGCGGGCTGCCATTCTTGCAGGTCACCGCGAACGGCCTCGAAGGCCTTCTGGTAGCGGCGGCACGAGAGGCAGCTTCCCAGATGTTCCCGAACGGTGTCGGCAACGTCAGGATCTACCTCCCCGTACACGAGCTCTGCAAGCAGCGGTCGAACTTCTTCGCAGTGTGTACTCATGTTAGATCCCTTCCGCCTGCAAATGGCCCAAGGCTTGCGCCAGGTTTTCCAGGCCGTGATACAGGCGTGATTTCACAGTGCTTTCGGGAGTGTCGAGAATTTCGGCGATCTCCCTGAATTTGAGTCCGTTGTATTCCTTCAAGATGATCACGGTTCGCTGCGCCTCGGGCAGCTGGGCCAGCGCTTCACGCACGGCCAGCGCCCTTTCCTGCTCGAGCGTCGCCTCGTCCGGCGTCGGCCGTTCGTCGGTAACCGCCCACAGCGGATTGTCTTCCTCGCGGCCGTCGATCGAAATCGTGGGACGCGCTTTTGTGCGGCGTAGCTTACTGCGACATAGGTTCAGCGCGATTTGGTAGAGCCAGGACGAAAACTTGGAGTGCCCCCGAAATCCGTCCAAATGTGTATAGGCGCGGACAAACGACTCCTGGGTAATGTCCTTTGCTTCCTCGGCGTCGCCGAGATAGCGGTAGACAAAGTTGTACAGCTTGCCTTCCCAACGGACGACGATCTCGTTGAACGCCGACACGTCACCCTTCACGGTCAACGCGACGAGCTGCTCGTCGGAAAGTGCCATTGCTGCGTCTGTCAATGGACGCTCCCTGAAGCCAGGGTCTCGGGAGAGTGCCTTCTTACACTTGTTTAAGACGCCCGAAACCCCCGGATAGTCGACTTTTTCGCCGGTGGCCATCCCCTAAGAGAAGGCCCCGGCGTAGCGACGATCACGGGTGCCGGTGTCCGGTGGCCCGTAGGCGCCACTCCGTTCATGGTAACAGGCGCCCTCGCGCCGTTGTTGGTGGGAGCAAACGTTGCAAATAAAGGGCTTACCTCCAGAAGAACGACCGCGCGAGCGGCTCGTGGCGCACGGCCCGGACGCGCTCGCTGAGGCCGAGTTGCTGGCGCTCGTGCTCGGCTGCGGCGGCAGCGGCGTGTCGGCGCTGGAGCGGGCGCGGCGGCTGATAGCCGAAGGTGCCGGCTTGCGACCGCTGGCGCGGCGCACACTGGCCGAATGGCGAACGGAAGAGGGCGTCGGCGAGGCGCTGGGCACGAGGCTCGTTGCGGTGTTCGAGATCGCCCGGCGACTGCGCACCCGGGCGCCGCGGCGCGGCCAGGCCATTCGCCACCCACAGCAACTCGCCAACTATCTGACCGGGCGCCTGGCCGATGCCCAGGTCGAGATCTTCGGTGCCCTGCTGCTCGACGCCCGCAACCGCCTGCTCGTCGACGAGGTGCTGTCGCGGGGCGGCTGGAGCGCCAGCGTCGTGCGGCCTCGAGAGGTCTTCCGCCGCGCCTTGCTTGCGGGTGCGCCAGCGCTGATCCTGTACCACAATCACCCGTCAGGCGATCCGTCGCCGAGCCGTGAAGACGTGCAAATTACCCGCCAACTCGTCGAGGCGGGCCAACTGCTTGGTATCAAGGTGCTTGACCACTTGATCGTCGGGTTGGAAGGTTGGGCGAGCTTACGGGAGAGAGGTCTCCTGTGACCGCGGCCCGTGGGCGCCGTGCTGCGGCGCCCGCTGCGAAGGAACGACATGCGCATCGCATACTGGGACTGCTTTTCAGGGATCGCCGGGGACATGAACCTCGGCGCCATGGTCGGGTGCGGCCTCAGCGTCGAGGACCTGCGGCAGGATCTGGCCGGTCTGGCGCTCGAGGGGTACTCGATCGAGCACCACCAGGTCGAGCGTGGCGCCCTGGCCGCCGACAAGATCGACGTGGTCATTGCCGGGGAACATGGCCACACGCATGATCATGAGCATGGGCACGACCATGCCCACGGACCCGACACCCACGAGCACCCGCATCGTGGCCTCGCCGACATTCGCGACATTCTCGAGCGCAGCGAGCTGCCGGACGGGGTTGCCGAGCGCGCCGACCGTGTCTTCGTGGCCCTCTGTGAGGCCGAGGCGTCGGTTCACGGCACGACGGTGGACCAGGTGCACCTCCATGAGGTCGGCGCCATCGACGCGATCGTCGACATCGTCGGCGCCTGCTGCGGCATGCGGCGACTCGGCATCGACGCCATTCGTTGCTCGTCGCTCAACGTCGGCGGCGGACAGGTGTCGACCGCGCACGGCTTGTTGCCCGTACCCGCACCGGCCACCGCCCACCTCCTGAAGGGCGCGCCGGTGTATTCGGCCGGCCCGGATGTGGAGTTGGTTACGCCGACCGGCGCGGCTCTGGTGGCAACGCTGGCCGCGGGGTTCGGGCCGTGGCCGCGGATCACCGTGGAGGCGATCGGCTACGGCGCCGGCGACCACGACTTCGACGATCGTCCCAATGTGCTGCGCCTGGTGGTGGGAGAAGCGCCGGACGATGGCGGGTCTGCAGACCGTGGCTCCGGCGGGGTCAGCGTCATCGAAACCAACCTCGACGACGCCAGCCCCGAGCTCATCGGCGCCACCATCGACCGCCTGCTCGAAGCCGGTGCACTCGATGCATTTGCCGCGCCCGTGTTCATGAAGAAGAACCGTC
>CBDUXW010000321.1:0-4505 GCA_965371275.1 uncultured bacterium
TGGATCGGGCGCACATGCTGACGCTGACCGCTCCTGAGATGACGGTGCTCGTCGGCGGCATGCGCGTCCTGAATGCAAACGTCGGGCAATCCGAGCTCGGCGTCTTCACCGAGCGACCCGAGACGTTGACCAACGACTTCTTCGTGAACCTGCTCGACATGAACACGGAGTGGGAGGCGTCCTCAACATCCGAAGACGTGTTCGAGGGGCGCGATCGCGAGGCGGGCGAGCTCAAGTGGACCGGCACAGCCGTTGACCTCGTCTTCGGTTCCAACTCCCAGCTCCGAGCCGTCGCGGAGGTCTACGCGTGTGACGACTCGCAGCAGGAATTCGTACGTGACTTCGTGGCTGCGTGGGACAAGGTCATGAACCTTGATCGCTTCGACCTTGCCTGATCAGTTCGCATAGGTCGTCGTTCGAGCAGCTGGATCTGGAAGAACGTCGACGCGAAGGTCAGCAGTGGCGACTGCCCGCGGTACGCTCAGTGTCATATCATTCCTTGTGAGAACATCGGTGCTCGGTCGCTGCCCCGGATACCGTGTTTCGTGACCATTCCCGCTTCGCTATCGGTTGAAATCATGTTCAAACGGACGCTGCTGGCCGCTGCTGTCGCCTTCGGGGCGGGCGTCGGCCTCGTGTACCTCGTCGCCTTGCAGGCCGAGACCGCCCCCACCGACAACGACCGTGGCGCTGTGCGCCTCGCCGCGGCGGAGCTGGCGCCGGCGGTGGCACGGCAACAAGACAAGCAGCAACAAATCGCCGAGGAGCGCCGCAGCGTCATCGTCGATGCCGTGCAACGCGTCGCTCCCTCGGTTGCCTCGGTGCAGATCACCGGTATCCAGCGGGTGCCGTTGTTCAACGATCCCTTCGTACGCGATTTCTTCGGGGCTCGGTTCGGGCCGTCGACGCGCCGCCGCGTCGAGGTGCAGTCCGGCTCCGCGGTGATGATCTCCGAGCGCGGCGAGTTCCTTACCAACGAGCACGTGGTGGCGGGCGCCGAGACGATCTCGTTGCTGCTTCCCAACGGCGACGAACGGATCGCCGAGTTGGTCGGCAGTAGCCCCGAGCTCGACCTGGCGCTGTTGCGCATCGACCCGACCGGGCTACGGCCCGCGCCGCTGGGAACGTCGAGCGATCTGTTCGTCGGCGAATGGCTCGTGGCCGTCGGCTTTCCGGTGGGCGGCCGCGGCATCACCACCGAGAGCCGCTATCAACCCACGGTTACAGTGGGCGTCGTATCGGCTGTGGAGCGCTCGTTCGCGCCGTCGAACAACAACAACCGTCCGTACTACGCCGACATGATCCAAACCGACGCGGCGATCAACCCCGGCAACAGCGGCGGCCCGATCGCCAACGCCGCCGGCCAGGTGGTCGGCATCAACACGTTCATTCTGTCGGACAGCGGTGGGTCACAGGGGCTGGGATTCGCGATACCCATCGACCGCGCCCTGCGCGCCGTCGAGGAGATCCGCGCCTACGGGCATGTGCGGCAGGTCGATCCGGGCAACTGGACGGTATCGCCGGTCGACGCTGAGATCGCCCGCAACTTGAACCTCGACAACGAACACGGCCTGCTGATTCACTCGGTGGCCGGCCCGGCAGCCGCGGCGGGGTTGCGACCCGACGACATCGTGCTGTCGGTCGATGGTGCGCCGGTGGATACGATCGACGACGTACGATTGGCGCTGCTGCCCCGTTTCGTCGGCGAGCGCGTGACGCTCGGCGTTTCACGCAACGGCCGCCTCACCCGGATCACGTTCGTTCTCGAGGAAGCGACGGGCACGCTCGGATGAGCGACGATTCGACCCGACTCGATCTCGAGCGCCTCGAGTCGATTCAGCGTCTCGACAGCCTCACCGATACCTTGCGCGATCGACCGGCGGGCGACTTGTTCGGCGCCGACCTGGCGGAAGCGCGGACCATGGCGCAGCATGACCGACGCTTCGAGCAGCTCGCCAGCGGCCTGGAGGCGACAACGCTGGGCGAACGCCTACACGCCATCAACACGTTTTTCGATCAGCTCCCGGCCGTCGAGCTCGCCACGCTGACGTTGCCGCCCCACCTCAGCCAGCTGCGCTTTATCTATCTCAGCTCGCGTTCTTAACGCTGGCCAACCTGGCCGGCGACCGGCGTCAGCCGTAACCAGCCGGCCGGCACCTGCAAGCGCCGCGCTTCCGTGCGCAGAGTGTCCAGCTCCTCGTCGAGGCCGGCGAGGGTGGCCTCCTGGTCTTCGATCTGACGCCTGGTATCAGCGGTGGAACGCTTCGAGAACAGAAAGGCCCGCTCTGTTCGTCGCAGGTCTTCGATGAGGGTTTCTGTGTCGGCGCGCTCGGTTGCGATCGCCCGGACACGCTCTTGCCAATACTCGCGCGTCTGCTCGGGCGGTACGTCTTCAAGCTCCGGCGCCGGCGCCGCAACGCCCGCATCGAGGCTCGCTGCCACCGCCGCTGGCGGCGCCCCTTCGGGCTCGACGCGAGCGTCTTCGACAATGCGATCGACAAGGGCCAGCGGAATCGACACTTCACCGGCATACTGGATGAAAAACACCTGGTCGCCCTCGATCCGAACCGACGAGGTACGGATGACGCGCCCGTTCTTGAGGTAGATCGTGTCGGCCGATGCCGACGCCGCCAACCCGAAGACGAACGCCACCACCAGTATCGTCAAGGCAATTCGATATCCTGCATGCGGTTTGTGCATGAGTTCAGGCTATCATGTCGCCGCATCGTTTCTGAAGTATTCTTTGATGCGACGCTGAACCGCTACGGAACGGGCCAAAATGGCCGAAACACCCGAATCCAGCATGTCGACACCCGACTCCCAGGCGCCCGCTTTGAGCGTCGTCATTCCGCTCTTCGACGAAGAGGGAAACGTTGCGCCCCTTTTCGACGAGCTGTGGGCGACGATCGGCGGGTTGGGCATCGATTTCGAGGTCATCTGCATCGACGACGGCAGTGTCGACGGCACGTTCGCGAAGCTGCGGGAAGCGGCGCAGCAACGCCGTGAGCTGAAGATCCTGCGCTTTCCGCGCAACTACGGGCAAACGGCGGCGCTTTCCGCCGGTTTCCACGAAGCTCGGGGCGCCGTGGTCGTCACGCTCGACGCCGATCTGCAAAACGACCCCGCCGACATTCCCCGCCTGTTGGCACGCCTCGACGACGGCTTCGACATCGTCAGCGGCTGGCGCCGCTCGCGGAAAGACGGCTTCCTGCTGCGCACCCTGCCCTCGAAGGCCGCCAACCGGTTGATCTCGTGGATCACCGGCGTGCACCTGCACGACTACGGGTGCACGCTGAAGGCCTACCGCCTCGATCTGCTGCAACGCTTCGAGCTGTACGGCCAACTACACCGATTCATCCCGGCGCTCGGCGCTTGGGTCGGCGGTCGGGTTACCGAGGTAGAGGTGAACCATCGTCCGCGTCAACGGGGCACATCGAAATACGGCATCGGGCGTACGGTCACAGTGCTCCTGGACCTGATCATCGTGAAGTTCCTGATGAGCTACGGCTCGCACCCGATTCGGGTGTTCGGCATGGCCGGCTTCGCGTCGTGGGTCCTGGGCCTTGCGTCGCTGGCCGCCGCCGTTTACATGAAGCTGTGGCGGCAGACCGACATGACCGGCAATCCCCTGCTCTACCTGTCGATGCTCGGGGTCATTATCGGCGTGCAGTTCCTATTGATGGGTGTGCTCGCCGAAATGCAGATGCGCACCTATCACGAAGCACAGGGCAAACGCCCGTATGTGATCGCGGAGCGCGTCGGATAACCCGGCAGCAGGGCCTGGCAAGACCCTGCCGGGACTGATACGGCCGACTAGTTTCCGGCGCTTCCCGTACGACGCGCCCTATCCCCGAGCTGCACGGGAAAGTCGGTTTCGACGATCATCACGGCCGCCACCTCGGCGCCCACGGCAATGATCACGCCGTTGCCCAGCAGCAGCGGCGGGTCCGTAGTAGCGCCCGATCTGATGTTCAGCGCCCCACGATAAAAGGTCGCGATGTCGCCCGGCGCCCAGCCCGTGGGGCCTCCCTGGTCGATGATCACGATGTCCGCCTGTGCGAAGGACTCACGCGTCGACACGCCCACACGGTCCTCGCCGGTCTCGGAAACGACCGACTCGAGCTCACCGAGGATGATCGTGCCGTCGGCGGGGTCCGGCGTGATGAGCTGGTGCCGGTTGAACGATGGAATGTCGTTCACCTGCGGCACCGCGCGGACGATCGGCTGGAGGAGAAACTCGCCGAGCTCGATCTCGCGACATGACATCGTTACCCGGGCCATGGCGCGGTCCGAGTTGACGTCGATGATCTCGGCGAAGCCGATCAAGCCGATGGCGTGGGCGACCACCTCGCCGGTTACCGGATGGCGGAACGGACCGTAGCTGCGCACGAACTGGAGCTCGTCGCCGACGGCAAGGGCGGTCGTACCCTCGCCTTCGACGTATACCACGTCGCCCTCCGAGAAAGACTCCTGCAGAGCCTGCGGCCCGGCAACGACGAGCCAGT